>CAYNWE010000070.1:0-6203 GCA_964400855.1 uncultured Candidatus Saccharibacteria bacterium | reverse complement strand
AGTCAGAGAGCCTATGGGAAGTGCTGAGCTGATTGCTGACAAAGTGGCAAAAGACACAAGCGAATGGATTGAAAAAAAACATGAAGTCACCAGTAATGACATTAGACACACCGCTGCAAAACACTTACAGGCTTACCACCCGGATGCAGCATACATGTATTTACATCATCGAGTAATTTGGTAAAAGAAAGAAACAGGCGAGCATATGGCATATAAAACAAATCCCAAAAAACCGCTACAGATTGACTTTGATTTAATTGTCATCGGCACTGGTGCCGGTGGTGGTGTTGCTGCTCATATGGTGTCAGGCAAGAAAAAGAAAGTAGCAGTTGTTGAACAAGAACGACTTGGTGGTGAATGCCCGAACTATGGCTGCGTTCCAACGAAAGCAATCTTGCAAGCTGCAGAAACATACAAGACAGTCACTCAAGCTAAAGAATTTGGTATTAATGTGACTGGCGTCAAACCTGATTTCGCGGCAATTAAAAAATGGAAAGACCAAGCAGTTAAAAACACTGGCACGGATGAAGGGCTTGCGGCCTACAAGGCTGATGGCATCACGGTACTAGAAGGACATGCACATTTTATAGACCCGTGGACACTCAGTGTAAAAGGAAAACGATATACCGCGCACCATTTCTTGATTGCAACCGGAACACATGACTTAGTCCCACCAATTCCTGGCCTCAAAGAAACTGGCTATATCGGCTACCGCCAAGCGCTTGATTTAAAGGCGCCCCCAAAGAAACTCTGTGTGATAGGAGGCGGAGCCATTGGCTGCGAATTCACTCACTACTTCTCAACGTTTGGTACAGAGGTACACATGATAGAATTAGCCCCACGGCTTATTTCTAAAGAAGATGCCGAGATGAGCGAACTCCTCCAGGCTATCTTCGAGCAACAAGGCGTTGCTGTGCATACAGAGTCAAAAGTAGTAAAAGTAGAGAAAAAAGGCGCACAAAAGATCGTAAGTTACGAGAAAAATGGCCGAATCCACAAGGTTATAGTCGACGAAATACTGCTCGCTGCTGGTAAAGTACCCAATACAGACCTCGGTCTTGAAAATGCGAAAGTTGTCTATGACCCAAGAAAAGGCATAGAGGTTGACCACTACATGCAGACTTCTACCCCGCATATCTACGCTGCTGGTGATGTCACCGGTGGATATATGTTTACTCATGTTGCTAGTTTTGAGAGCCGCATAGCAGCACTTAATATGCTCAGCCCACTGAAACATGCAGCTGATTATCGCGCTGTCCCCCGCTGTGTATTTGTCGACCCAGAATTTGCCGCAGTTGGAGTAACTGAAGAAGAGCTCAAAGCTAAAGGCAAGAAGTATCAAGTCGCCGCAATCCCAACAAGCATCATTGGACGTGCCAACACCACTGGCGAAGACACTGGCTTTGTGAAAATTATTGCTGACAAAAAGGGCAGGATACTTGGTGCCTCTATAGTGGCACCACGTGCTGGAGAAATGATTCAAGAACTTGTCCTCGCCGTCCAATGGCGAATGAAGGCCTCAAAAATAGACTTTACGATGCATGCCTACCCTACCTGGGGACAAGCAGTGAGAATCTGCGCAAGCAAGATTGCTTGTCGATAAACGTAACAGGCTACCATGCTTAATTCATAAAATCTTTATTTCTTTTTTCTTTTTTTAGTACTTTGTGGGATAATGTGTTTGCAAGAGTCTTTATAAGAGTGAATAGTATATGAACAATCAGTTACGAAACCTCGTTAAGAAGAATGGTCGATTTGCCTGTGCAATTAATGAGGAAAGTAACACACTAGATGAAACTATTTGTCGGAGGACTTCCGTTCTCTACTACAGATGATGAACTTCAAGCTGCATTTGCAGATTTTGGTTCAGTCGTAAGCGCAAAAGTTATCACTGACCGCGAAACCGGCCGTTCACGTGGCTTCGGCTTCGTAGAATTTGGTAGCGACGACGAAGGTCGTGCAGCTATCGCTGGTCTTGATAACAAAGAGCTTGGTGGACGCACAATTCACGTCAGTGAAGCGCGCGAACGCGAAAGATAGTCAGTTATCTGACTTGATTAAAAACACCTTGAGCAATCAAGGTGTTTTTGTTATTCAGGATTTTCTCAGTATTAAACGTATACTTATACTCATGAGAATCCTAGTCGTTGAAGATGACCACAAAATAGCACTTGCACTCAAGCGGGGCTTGGAGCGTCAAAGCTATGCTGTTGATGCCTGTCACGACGGCACTGAAGGGCTTGCTATGGCGACAACAGAACCCTATGACTTAGTTATTCTTGACCGGATGCTCCCGGGTGTTGATGGGGTGGATATATTGAAGTCAATGCGAGAGACTTCAATCCATACCCCAGTATTACTCCTTACGGCTAAAGACAGGATACTCGATAAAGTTGAGGGGCTTAATGCAGGTGCTGACGATTACCTTGTGAAACCTTTTGCATTCATTGAACTGCTTGCACGCGTACGGGCACTCCTACGACGCCCGCACGAAAGCCTCGACAACAGCATCGAAGTCAGTGGTGTCACCCTAGATAGAGATACCTTCAGTGCAAATCGAAACGGCATACCTATCGAACTGACGGCAAAAGAGTTTGCACTCCTTGAGTATCTGATGAGCAGCGAAGGTCGCATAGTGACAAAGGATCATATTATCCAGCATGTATGGGACTACGATGCCGATGTATTACCAAACACCGTTGAAGTCTATATAGGCTACCTTAGAAATAAACTCGACAAACCCTTCCCTACGCTTCCAAACCTAATCCGCACTCGTCGAGGCTTTGGCTATAGCTTCGGTGCAAAATAACTCATGAAACAGAATATTTTTCATAACGCCTCACTCAAACTCACCGCAATGTATGTGAGTATCATTTTGATGATTTCACTCGTTTTTAGTACCTGGCTCTATAACGTATCTCTCGCAGAGATAAAGCAAAGCGTTCGACGACCACCTGGGCCTGTCGAGCAACTACTCTTACGTGAAAACAGTCGATTTGCAAGCGAACTACGAGACGCACAAAATAATCGTATTGCTGAAGCAAGAAACAACTTGTTGGTGCAGTTTATTGTCCTTAATGCAGTTATCGCAGTGAGCGGCGGGCTTGGAAGCTACTATCTCGCCCGGCGTACGCTTGGCCCTATCGAACAAGCGCACGAAGCACAAAGCCGATTCACAGCAGACGCGTCACACGAACTTCGTACTCCTATTGCTGCTATGCGAATAGAAAATGAACTTGCACTGACCGATCCTTCTTTAACGATCGATACTGCAAAGCAGCAGTTAGAAAGTACTATCGAAGAGCTCGATAAACTCACTGCACTCACTGAAAATATGCTCCGAATGGCCTGGCTTGATTTCGAAAAAATCGAACTCAGCAACACGCCTTTAAATGACATTGTGCTCCAAGCAACTGCTCGAGTAAAAGCGCTCGCTCAACAAAAAAAGCAGAAAATAAACTTGGGGAAAATACCATCGAAACAAGTAACCACACATGCAGAATCTATTGTAGATGCGCTTGTTGTTGTTCTAGATAACGCAATTAAATATAGCCCCGAAAAATCTGATATAGACATTTCATGTACCGTCAAATCAAAAAGAGTAATACTTTCAATCAGTGACAAAGGACCAGGCATACCGGATGCGGACTTACCAAAAATTTTTAACCGCTTTTACCGTTCGGACTCTTCACGAACGAAAAATAGTCAGAAAGGCTTCGGACTTGGTCTTTCTATTGCGAAGAGCCTTATTCATGCGGGTGGCGGTACGATCACTGCAAAGAATAACAAATCTATTGGTGCAGTGTTTACTATAGAGCTCCCACTGGCACAAACAATCACGCACAAGGATTAACAGTAGCACTCAGCCGGCTCTCAGCTGAGGCAAAGTATCAATTCAGGAGCAGCAGATAGTATAGAACCATACAGCTGAAAGATAGCAAGTGTGCCGCAAACAACATGCGCAGCTTGAGCGCTATACAACTAAGCTGTAACGCTAGAAATAAGTAACAAGGAGCTTTAATTATGAAAATGAATAAAAACTTACTACTCGCAGGAGTCGTCACGACTGTTGCGGCAGGATCACTTTTGAGTCTGGGTGTCGCAAGCGCAGACAACGGCTTGGGCGATAGCCTGATTGACAAAATAGCAACGAAGTTTAGCTTAAACCGAGACGAAGTTGAAGCAGTATTCGAAGAAGAGCAAACCGAACGACAAGCTGAACGAGCAGCAGATTTTTCAGACAACCTACAAGACAAAGTCGATAGCGGTGACATTACTACTGAGCAAAAGACACTCATTGAAGCAAAGTTTGCAGAGATTCAGGCCGCACGAGACACAGAGCGTGACGCACTTGAACAATGGGCTGAAGACAATGGTATTGATATGAAATATGTCATGGGTGGACATGGCCGAGGTGGCATGGGTGGTTCGGACATACTAGATGACGCGGTGGCTGATGGCAACATTACTGCTGAGCAAAAGACACTGATTGAAGCAAAACAAGACGAGCTTGAGTCAGCCCGAGAATTAGCGCGTGACGAACTTAAACAGTGGGCTGATAGCAACAGTATTGAACTCAAAGATGTCATGGGCGGTATGGGTGGACATGGCCGAGGTGGCATGGGTGGCCCAGGCATGATGCGCTAAAGCAAATACGACAAAATTCATATATTCTCCTCTAATAACTCCCTGCACGCAACCAAGCAGGGAGTTTTCTCTACTTGAATAAGCACAAAAACAAGCACATACTTAACAATAAGCAAGGAGAATTATATGGACAACAAAGCACACAAACTACGAGTCATTGAAGAGCTCAAAAAAGCCGGGATGACTGCCTACGGGACTATCAAGATGGAAACTGAAAAACTACACAACATCATTCATGATGATGAGCACATTGGCGGTGTAGTCTACGGTAGAACTACCGGTGATAAAATTGGATCCGCAATGCTCATCGCAACTAACAAGCGTGTTATTTTTCTCGACGTAAAACCATTCTATACCACCTTTGACGAAGTAGCCTACGATGTTGTCGCTGGTGTAAGTGATACACACGCAGGGCCTTTTGCCGGCATCGTGCTGCATACCAGGGTCAGAGATTATGGGCTGCGGTTTGTAAACAAGAAATGTGCAGCGCAGTTTGTTGAATTCATCGAAAGGCACATCGAGCTTCATGCAAACGACAATCCAAAAGATGTGCGAAACGAAGTCTGGAAATCCATAGAAAGAGAAAAACGGCTCGTTAACCCTGACGACAACCAACTACAACTTATCAAATCGTTAAATACTGCGACGCTATCAACAGTAGACCGAGAAGGTAACGCTCACGGCGCTATTATTCACTATGTTTATTCAAATGATCAATTTTATTTTCTGACAAAATCCGATACTGATAAATCAAAAGATATTGCCTACCATGGGCAAGTTGCGCTCACGATACACGTACAGAACAGTTTACAAACAATCCAGATCTCCGGGCTCGCAGATACAGAAAAAGATAAAAATATTGTCGCTGAAATTTTTAGAGAAATCAGTACTCCGAAACAATATACAGAAGGCACACATTTCCCTCCTATCGTCTCGATAAAAAAGGGCGACTATGTCGTCATACGCGTTACTCCAACCTCTCTCCACTACCATGATTACAGCAAATCGAGCTGGTAGCATACTACTTAAGCCAGAAGCAATGTGTGTTACACTGAGAGTCAACTAACAGAATAAGAGAAGCATAATGCCAGGACGCGACCGACCCCGACGAGAAGTAAAAAAACCAAAGAAGCAAAAGTAGACCCCACCGCGCGGGTCTACTTTTTTATATCCTTTACTTTTTTGTTGAAATTGAGATTTTCTTCGGTGCAGGCAATTCCTTAAAAGGCACACGAACTGTCAACACGCCCTCATGCATATCAGCAGCTATCGCATCTTGATCAGCATGCTTTGGCAAATGAATTCGTCGATAAAAGCTACTACTCGACTCCCTCACCACGTATTTCTTTTTCTTATCTTCCTCTTTTTCATGCTTTTCAGCACTTATCACTAGCGCTCCATTCTCAACATGTACATCGATATCTTTTTCGCGAAAGTTTGGCATATGTGCTTCAACGACGAGCTCTTTATCGTCATTTGTATATACATCTGTTGTTGGTATGCTCAGTGACTTGAACGGTGCCCCAAACAGGTCATCACTAAAAAATTGTTTTTGC
>CAYNWE010000069.1:0-6313 GCA_964400855.1 uncultured Candidatus Saccharibacteria bacterium | reverse complement strand
TAAGCGTTCTGAAAAGAGTAAAATACCATATACTGTTATGAAAAGTGCACAATTTCTACATATAAAATGTCTAAATAGCTACAAGGTTATTTCCAATGTCGTATGATCAGCCAGAACTATTCCCATTAGACCCTGTATTTGAAGCAGCATCTAAGCGTGATTTAAAGCCTTTTGAAAAGTTGACGCGTGAGTTAGACCCTTCAAATCATGCGGAAAGCAGTCTCGTTGAATTACTCGAGCTAGACCATAATCTTCAGGGCCAAATTTTTTCTTGGGTTGTCAAAGTAAAGAAGCCGTTTGATCTTATCCAGCGAGCTGAGGGGATAGAAGAACCAGCTACAGTTTATTACGGAGCGCAGAAAAAAGCTTCAAAAAATACGGAGGGTCCAAGTATTACAAGGGCGTTAGCTCTTGGGACTTCCGGAAGAGCTGCAATACGACGTCAGCACGAGACGACGTCTGACCATAGCGTGATAGCTAAAGAACGATACGTCGCAATGACTAATGTACTTAAACTTGTACGAAATAGTAGGGAGCTCGGCCCGGTTGAAGTTAAGCATGCCTGCGATTCACTGCAGGAACTCGCTAATGGTCTTGCTGCTAATTTCGATAATCGTTATCCCGGAGGTGATGAGTCTGCCCATCAAGTTGGATTGACTATTAATGCATTTGCACGTCTAGCTCATGAAGACGCTTCTCAGCTAGATGTCAGCAGGCTTGTTTTGCTAAGTGCTACTACTAACTATGTATTAAAGCAAAGAGTGTTTTGGAGTATGAAACTCGCAGCAATTAACGCTTTTGCTGGTCAGCATGATATAAAACTAGAGACAATACATTAAAGATTGGTTAGTTTTTATGCATAAGCCGTTTTTTATACTTGCTCCGATGGATGATGTGACAGATACGGTTTTTCGCCGTATTGTTGCTGATTGTGCCGCACCAGATTACACCATGACAGAGTTTGTGAATGTTGACGGGCTCTGTAGCGTGGGTAGGCCACGGGTTATTCACAAGTTAAGTGATAAGCTTGACACCGCACCAGTTATCGCCCAGATTTGGGGACGAAACCCTGATAATTTCGAACAAATCGCGCGAGAGATCGCGGATGGGACGATACCCGGTTTTGTAGGCGTTGATTTGAATTTTGGCTGCCCTGAGAAAACAGTAGTGAAGAACGAATGTTGTTCTGCACTGCAACAGCCCCATTTGCGCGATAAAGCATTGGCAATTATCCAGGCAACCAAAAAAGGGCTCGACGGTCGCTTGCCGCTCAGTATTAAGACCCGCCTAGGATTTGATAAGATTGATTACTCTTGGCACGAACTACTATTAGAACAGCAGCCAGATATGCTGACGGTGCACGTACGAACCACGCGACAAATGAGCAAAGTACCAGCTCAGTGGGAAGCTATTGAGCCAATATTGGCACTCCGTGATAAGGTTTCACCAAAGACAAAGATTGTCATGAACGGGGATATTCTTAATAAGATGCAAGGGCTAGAGCTCGCTGAAAAGCACGGGGTAGATGGGATTATGATTGGACGCGGGATATTTCACGACCCGTACGCGTTCGCAGAACAAAGTCCTTGGCCAGATATGACAAAAGAGCAGCGAATTGGTCTACTAAAGCGTCATATAGAACTACATTTAGAGAACTACCCAAACGCTGAGCGACCATTTAACCCAATCAAGAAGTTCGCGAAGATTTACATCAGTAATTTTGACGGCGCCTCAGAGCTAAGAGATAAAATCATGCACACAAATACTGCAGAAGAAGCGTTAGAGTTGTTGAAAAATGTATAGTTTTCAGCTGCCAGTCAGAAGTGCTAATAGGGATGGGAGCGCAGTTGGGCTTCTTCTGTTTACACACCTAGAAGTTGATAGTTCGACAACCAGACAAATAACTCCTGGAATCTCAAGCAGATTATTACAAGATTACTATCTCAACTATATTGACAATTTTATGCCAATAATTCCAATAATAAATTCAGAGCCAACAAGCCATCACGATGTAGAAGATGCAAGAATACAATCAGTCAATTGGCCGTCGTTTATAACTGGGGGCCGTATGGAAGGTCCAGCACACCCGGATGGTCCTACTCATTACAGAACAATTTTTCGGGAAAAGTGGAAAAACCCTAGTTTTTTAGGGTGCTATATCGAGAATTTTTCTTTAAGCGGTGAAGTAGATAGAGATATCTTGGAACGAATGCAACTTTGCATAGGGAGAGTTACGGTTGAATCTGGTCTGCTGACAGTTGAATCTGATGGTTTACATGCCGCACCCCGAAGTGTATTACAGCGTTAGTCGCCGTATTGTTCGCCCCATTCGGCCATTTTGGTGAGGATTTCTTGCAGGCCTCTGCCTTTTTCGGTCAAATGGTATTTGTAGCGTGGAGGATGTGCGTTGTATTGTTGGCGTTCGATAATGCCATCTTCTTGCAGTTTCTCGAGCCGAGCACTAAGCGTCCGTGGGCTAATGCCTGCGAGTACTGTTTCTAGGTCGCCAAAAGTACGTGGCTCTGTCACGAGCTGACCAACGAGCAGAGGAGTCCATTTGTCACCAAGCACACATAATGCAGCCTGAATACAGCCGGCTTTTTGCTCAACTTTGTCGCACTGGGGTTTTGGGGTGGTGAATGACATGGGGTATATCCTTAAAAATGCTACTTCCCCACTATTTTACCACAAATCTACTTTACAAAGTATAGTTACCGGCGCTATACTTGGAGTAACTGATAACTATACAAAGTGTAGTGACAGGTAAGTAAGGCGATTCTTTCACCTACTTTTATAGCGAAAATTTAAATCAAGGAGAAATACTATGAGCAAAAAACTAAAATTGATTGTCGGCTCTACCCGCCAAGGTCGAAACAGTATAAAAGTAGCTAACTGGCTCGTTGCACAAGCAACTGAAGCAGGCTATGATCTCGAACTGCTTGACCTTAAAGAAGTTAATTTGCCGATGTTTGACTCTGCAATTTCACCAATGTATGCATCGATAGATACACCAGAAGCGAAGTCATGGGCAGATCAAATTGCTGAAGCTGACGGAATCGTTTTCCTGACGGCGGAATACAACCGAAGTATCCCTGCATCACTGAAGAATGCTATTGATTACTTGTACACTGAGTGGAACGGTAAAAAAGCTGCAATCGTCAGCTACGGCTGGATCGACGGTGGCGGAAGTGCAACAAAGCATTTGCGTGACATTATCGACTTCGTTAAGACAGAAGTTGTCGGCAAAGAAATTGCGATACCATTCACAGAAGCAACCTTCAATGAAAGTCATGAATTTAACGATATTGATGCAGCATTAGGTGGTGCGAAGGAAGATTTCCTTGCAACACTTGAAGCACTTTCTGCATAAAGTATAGTAGAAGCACTGAAGTTAAGAGAGACTTAGGTGTGAGGTAATTAAAAAGAATCGAGTCGTCTCTCAGACTCGATTCTTTTTATTTAGATAACTCAGGGGTTTAACCATGTAAAAAGGTTTTGTTGTGATATTTGATAAATAAAAAAAACGGCTTATCGTGGTGGGGGTACCTGGACTTGAACCAGGGACCAATCGGTTATGAGCCGACTGCTCTAACCACTGAGCTATACCCCCACAGGAGAAGCCGTCTTAATCTACTGAATTATACCAATTTTATGGTGTAAACTATAGAGGTTATGCATTTTTTTACTGATAAATTTGCACATATACGCGCTAAGATTCGGGAGCGTGGTCTTGACGACCCACGGCTTCTTGGCATCGTTGTGCTCGCTGCAATAGGGCTTAGTGTCGTGTGGAACGGTGCTCGTGTTGTGCAGCAAAACTATGGGTTACTTCAACAAATTGCAGTGATAGAAGAAGAAAATCGTATTCTAGAGCTTGAAAACAGCAATAGAAAACTTCAGAACCAGTATTATCAAACGCCAGAATACGCTGAGTTAAAAGCGCGTCGAGTGAATGGTAAGGCTGCAGCGGGCGAGCGCGTGTACATCGTCACGAATCAAACTGCTGAAAAGTCGCTCAAAACTGCAGAATTAGATAAAGCTATAGCTGAACAAGAATCAAAACCACGTTATCAAGAAAACTTTGAAGCGTGGATGGATTTTTTCTTCTCCAACTAACGTATACGTGACATGAGTCTCAGGTTTGCGAGGTACTGTTCCGGGTTGACACTCGGATGTGACGCTAGATAACTCATATGCTTATCAACAAAAGACATTTGATGGTCTGGATATTTGCCGCCATCCGATGAATACGTCGAGGTGGTACTGTAGTCGATATTTGCAGCCATTGAGAGTAGCCTTTCTTTTACCGAAACAGCTTCAGCTGATTCTAAAAAATTCGGTTTTTTCTTATAACTCATCGTTACTTTCGTACGCTAGATGCTTCAACAAATGTTAGCGCATAGCCAATTTTACCTGCGCGTCCAGCTCGGCCGATTCGGTGTATGTAGTCGTCGTATGCTTTAGGTATTGAGTAGTTTACAACGTGGGTGATATCAACAACGTCGATTCCTCGTGCTGCAACATCTGTTGCAACGAGTATTTTTGATTCGTTGTTTTTGAATCGTGCTAGCGCTCGTTGTCGTTGGCCTTGGCTTTTGCCACCGTGGATAGAATCTGCCTTGAAGCCACGTGCAACAAGTTCTTTGCTAAGTCGTTCGACACCGTATTTTGTTTCGTCAAAAACAATTACTTTCGCCACTGCATCATCAATAAGCACATCATGGAGCTTGTCCATCTTTTGCTTTGTATCGGTATAACTAATAATATCTTGGTGAATGTTTTCGCTTGATGTACTTGCTTTAAGCGAAATAGTCACAGGACTATTTGCAAATGTTTCTATCAGTGTACGGATACGTGTGTCCATTGTTGCTGAGAAGTAAAATGACTGCCGTTCAGTACTCAAGTTACTTAAGATTTCTCGTACATCTGGCAAGAAGCCCATATCGAGCATTCGGTCGACTTCGTCTAGTACAATCAAGTTTGTGCGATTCAGTCGCAAAGTGCCACGCTTGAGGTGGTCCTTGATTCTACCTGGGGTACCAATGATAATTCGAGGCTTTTTCTGTAATGCCCGCAACTGATTACTCATACTTGCGCCACCGATGATAAGCACACCAAATAAGTTACTTCCTTTTGCGAGTGACTGACACTCTGCTTCAATTTGCTGTGCAAGTTCTCTTGTTGGAGCGATAATGAGCGCTGAAGATTCTGGCTCGCTGAGGAGTCTGTGTAACATTGGGAGCGCAAACGCAGCTGTTTTACCGGTACCAGTACTTGCGATACCAACGATGTCCTTGCCAGTTAATGCAACAGGAATCGCTTGATCTTGGATAGGTGAAGGAGTGACATAGCCTTTAGCGATAATGTTTCGCTTGAGTGTTTCATGCAATGGAAAATCATTGAATGTATGCATAGGCACATACGCTTCAACTTCAGCTGCTGTAGCAACTTGTACAAAGCGAGCTGGGTCTATATATTGGCCTGCACCTCGTCGGTTGTTTGATGAACCATTTCGTCGTTGGCCGGTGCCACTACGTGAATATTTGCGCGCAACAGAAGGGCTGCGGCTTCCTTTATAAGAGTATCCCATATAAAAAGGATCCTTTCGTTTTTTACTTATTACTCGTATTGTCGAATGAAGACGAGTAATAGTGTGCAAAAAACGACTCGGATCCAAAATGAACAATTAGATCAATTTTAGCATAAATACTTTTTAATGTCAAAGAATACGTATGGTTCAACTACTCTGAGTGCCTAAGGGGCTTGCCTGCACTCACTCATATATTTATTCATCGAGGATTTACACAGTATGCGTATTGCGCAGGAGCAGAGCCGTCAGGGACGGGCGCTTGCGGGCAGATTTCTCGGTGAAGTTGCGCAAGTGGCACTTTTATATATCCAGGGTTTGGTTGTATCGCTTTTAGCGCAATTCGCTCCATATTTGGTGCGTATTGATCACAGTTCAAACTACTATTAGCACGTATACATGGAATGAGCGAGCCAAAACCGCAATCACCACCGTTGATCGATACAGCGATGTTATTGTTGCATCTCTCGAGGAATGTTCTGTTTACCTCTAAGTTCCATCCACCGAACCAGTCTCCATGCGAGCTACTGCCATTTGCTGCAGTCTGCTGTTTTGAAGCCCTATCTACATCAGATGAAAGGAACCAAGTACTTGAGTCTTCATTGCCTTCAACAGGATAGAAGATATTATATTCAAGTTGCGGGAGCGCTTGGCTTCCAGGTGGGCAATCTGAATACCACCAGCCTCCTTCTGAATCAACCCATGATGTTAGATAATCAGCAACGT
>CAYNWE010000068.1:0-6431 GCA_964400855.1 uncultured Candidatus Saccharibacteria bacterium | reverse complement strand
GGGGTCTGAAATGTATGGCCGGATGTTGTCTCGTTCTACTTCGATACTAAATCCTTTGTTTAGAATTTTATTCTTGTATGCAACGAGAATAGAAGGCTTACTTCCATCTGCTTCTTGATTGTATGATTCAAACCTTCCTCCCAACTGCACATACCATTCATCTGTTTCATTTTCAAATGAAGCACGCAGAGCTTCTCTGTTATAGCGAGGGTTTTCCGATTCGTACACTACCAGCGAACCTCTTTCAGAGATAATTTTTTCCAGCCTGTCAACAGTACCTCTCCAACGCAATGCTGTATGCAACTCACCTATCTCATCTTTTGCATCAACCCATCTGATTTTTTTATAATGACCAATCGAAATTACACCTACATTATCAGTATTCAACGGAAGTTCACCTTCTGCTGCGCATATAAGACTAGAGCCACTTATATTCGGTGTTTCTCCGCTCCAACCAAACCTTACAAAATGATTAATTGCTGACATGTAAAGCACCCCGTCTACAACCTCATACGAGAAGCACTTATTTGATTCAAAACCACATCCATCATCTGAACGCTCCTCCCTCCTGCCAATCTTTCCTGAAGCTCCAAATACAGAAATATCTCCAATCATCTTGGCTACTTCACTTTTCTGTTTATTCTCAAATTCACCGTCTCGTTCGTTAGGCACGTAAGGCATTACCGGCATTTCTTTATGTATTCCGAGTGCCTCGGCAATTTCGCGTTCTCGCATCTTAACTTCGTAAAGTTCCTGTCTTAACTCATGTTGGCGAGCATCTTCATCGTGAATCTCAGCGATTCTTCCATCTATTTCTGATTGACTGAATATAGTAAGTTCTGGATAAATTTCAGTCATTTATTACTCCTTTTTACAAATAGATAATAAAGATATAAATAATGTAATAAAATGTGATATTTGCAACACTTTACAGGGGTGGCAAAAAATCAATAAAACAAATCAACACCTTAAAGTGTTGTAATTTTGTAAAAATTAAAAGCTAGATTATTTCTCTGTTTGCCAGAGAATTTCTCTAATAAGACCGTCTTTAGATTTTGCGGTGATATTTTTATATGACTGTTCTAGTAGTTCAATAAGTATTGGCAAATCAATATCAGATAGCTTCTTTATGTACACACAGTAGCCGGTGATGGTATGTTTGCCAAGTTTGGCTAGTAAATCTGCATAACGTGTTGTGCCGTCCATCAGATACACCGTTATCTTGCCCTTTCGTGGGTAAAACGCTAATGTGTGAGCCTCGCCTTTGCGCCCACTTGCATATTCATATTTGTAGACTCCGTAGCCAATAGTACCGATGCCATATAAAATCGGGGCTTCACCGCTTATTCGGCGCATCAGTTCCATTAAAGTTTCCGTATCTTGACGCACACCATCATCGGCTATAGAAGCGATATATTCATTTATAGATAGGTCATGTCGCTCATCGGCTTTGCTCATTGGTGCAGTATACACTGTGCCAGGGTGAAGAGAGAAGACCAGAGAGGAAAGTATATAGCTTCTGCAGCTACCCAGCCTTAGGCGCAAAAAACTGATGCGAAAGTTTAAAAGTTGCCGCTTTAATACCTAGGACTAATTACGTAAAAACTTTTTCGCTAAAGCTGTATAATGCAGTTAACATGCCGCGTCAAAGTAAAAAGTTTGAAATAGAACAATCCCGAATTAACCGTAAAAAACTTATATATTCATCCAGTGTGTTGATAGCTCTAATAGTATTAATCTTAGTAGTCAACCCGGACGGTGCAGACACAACTTCTATTCTGCTCTTTAGTTTTCTATTTTCTGGTATTGTCACGTCTTTCGTGGTCATGCTCACGACAGTGCTAACTATGAATAAATTCTTGCACGATACATTTTTCAGTGTTTTTTTCCGATACGGTTCAAAATATGCTTCAAGGTCAGCGCGGGCAAAAAATGAATACAAAAAAATTCAAGAACATGAAGCGTCATATGGAGTTCGCAATACTGACAAGGTGACAATCATTTACTTATTTTGTATCGTTACTGGCTTTATTTTATTCATAACGACAGTGAATGACCCCTATTTTGACACCTATCTTCCACACTTCGTAATCGGCTTTCTTGTCAGTTTTTTCGTCTATATTTTCCTCATTGCGCCGCGTGTTGGTCGTAAATAGTTATTTTTGGCTTAAGTCAATTAACTCAAAACCTACTGCAAGCTCCAACCCTGCCCTTTTCGCCACGTACACTGCATCCTTCGTAAGCACCTGCCTGGCATCAGGCATCGGACTGAGCCCCGCAAGATATTGTTCATGTTGCTCGAGTGATAAAACTCCTGCTTCAAACGTTTCTTTTATATCAACAGCATGACTCAGATATTCAGACCCCCATACCGCCCAATATCTAATATCTTTTCCTTGCATTGCAGCAATAATTGCTTGTCCAGTTGCAATATGGTCGCTGCTATTTGGACTGCCCCCTGGCCAAGTTGGGTGATGATTAAATGTCAGTAAAAGTTCAGGCTGCTTCAGCCCAATCACGGCAGAAATTTGCTGCTGCATTTCTGGCGTGTTCTCTAGCGCGCTATCAGGGAAATTAAGAAATGTCACATCGTCTACACCAACAATTGCTGCACTACGATATTCTTCTTGCTCACGAATTTTTGCTGTTTCTAATGGGTCCATCCCCTCAATACCTGCTTCGCCTTTTGTGAGCAGCAGATACGCCATTTTCTTCCCCTGGTCAGTCCAACGACGAATCGCACTTGCAGCACCGTATTCTAAATCGTCTGGATGTGCGACTATTGCAAGCCCTCGTTCCCAATCTTCAGGAAACGTCATTAAATCCGGCATCTTAGCTCAACTCCATTCCAGGCCCAATATAAGGTAGATTCGTTTTAAACATATACTTGTCGCGAACAGACGCTAAATATGCTGCTTCTGGAGGGTTAATTTTCACTGATTCCAAAGCATTTTCATTCGTTTCACCAATAGAATGTTTTACCCAAGTATCCACCTATTCAAATGTGAGTGCAGCCAGTTCAGCCGGACGGCCACAGTCGGCATCAGCTTGTTTACTTGATGCAGTAATCACTTCTGGTACACCAACAAAACTGCACAGCTGCATTATGTCAGATTTCCATACACCAATAAGTGGGTGCATACTCGCAACACGACTTGCCATACTATACTTACCAAGTTCATGCTCAGTTTTGTTTCTCGTACTAACAGTGACGCGGTTCTCAGCAAGCGCTCGAGTCAGCACATGCGCCCAACGCTCAACTTCAGGGTCAAGGTTTTCATCTCGCGCTTCAACAGTTTCTATTGCAACATATTGCTCAAACCAATCTTGGCAACGCATTGCGCCTCGCTTGCCAAAATACACGCCTCTCACTCTATCCCCAACTGCTTGGTGACATATGTATGCAGCGAGTGCACTATCTGAACCGCCGCTCACTGGAAGCAGCAACCCCTTACCTTCAGGCGTAGTTTGCGCGACCCAGTCAGCAAGCGTATCAAGAGCGGCTATTTCAGGTTTCATTTCTGTCCTTCTGTTATCGCGACTCTACCAATTATGCCTTCAGGGCTGACGTGACGACCTACTTTTTCCATACTCACTTTGCCCAAAATATAGCGCATCACATAATAAAAATAGTGGTTTTCGCTCAACCGCTCACCTGGGAATACCGAGCAGCCAATATCCGGCACTCGTACCTTCTCCCCGTCTCTCGTGTGACCCATGACATCTTGTGGTAGCTTGTTTTGAAACATGAGAGAATATCCAGCAAACTTTAACGTCTCCAAATCAGAAGGAATTTTCAAAGTATCGCCGTATTGAGTGAGCGGTAGTCCGAAAGTTGCATACTCATCTCGCGCCGTTACGCCAACTTCTGTCGTGTCTTGAGCATCTCCGCTTTTGCGTAGCCACAGCAGGCCATCAATAGCGCCATCTGCATATGATTTTGCAGAGAACGTAGGACGATCACCGTAGACGGGGACGGTCACCTCGTATGACGTCTCACCGAACGGAAATTTGTTAAAACATGCTAAAGTTTTACTTATTTCAGTAGGTAAATCTGCATCAAGCGGCCGTTCGCCATGTGGTAACTCATTTGCCATGTGTATTACTCAATATCTCGTTTGTCATCTTTTCTGAGCAATCTTTTTGTTGATTCAGGCAGTGCATCCCATTCCGATTGCGTAAACCCGCCAGTATTCCCGGCAGTCACAGAACGATGATACGGCACTGGGCTTACTGATGATGATTCACTAACAGCATCCAGGAGCTCTCTCATATACTTTGCAAACGGAGAATTTGTTTTTGCGTCAACAAGTCTTGCTTCTAATTCTTGTTCACTGAGAGCAGAGAACTCACCTACCAAAGCACCAAATTCGGCGATAAATTCTGGGGTAGGGTCTTCACCAGCTGCGGCTCGCTGAGCGAGCAAGAAATCTTCTGCTTCTTCGCTTATGCCATCAGAAGCAGGGCTCGTATCCCACAGTATACGAAGTTCGTCAGACGAGTCAAAATGCGGTAGCTCTTCGTTCATTTAAGCTATATTACCATTTTTTCAAATATTTTCAATAATTGGACGGTGCACAATCTTTTTTAAAACTAATGGAAAATTATAAATTTAGTAAAGTAGCGACGGTATTTCTAGTACAACTGAAACACTAGGACCCTCAACGCAAGACGCGGTATGCAATGGGTTCGACATACCGTCTACAAGCGCAATCACCCCTGGGCAAAGTTGCAACGGCCTGCAATCTTCAATAGTTAACGTTCTCACGCCGCTTAAAGATAGTATAGCTGTTGTCGCTATTTCAGGTTTGTCAAAGTCTCGATGAAACGGCAAATAGTCTCCTTGGTTGTAGTAGTTCACACCAAAAACGCTCCACGACTCGAGTGCCTCTTGCCTGTGTGCAAAAAGACGCTCAACGACTGGTGTTGCTAGACTACGTGCAGCGCCGAGACACCGCTCGTCCATAGCGCGTGACGACCGGTACATATCGTCATCTCCGTTTAGTCCAGGTGTAATTAGTGACAGTGGCGCTCTCTGTATAACTTCCGTACAAATTTCGCTATTAATATCCAGCCCTAGTTCATGCCAGCTCACCACTGCGAATTTCTGTGTTCGCAGCTGCTCTCCGATAGCGACGTTTGAAATAGTTTTCATAATCTGTAGTTGTGGTATTTTGACAGATGTCCGTGCCCACGTCAAATGCCTTTAAAACTGACTGCGGGCATATTTTAGTTGCCGCAATAGATTTTCTTAACATCTAGCTATTTATTATGAGCGACTGCTGCGACACTTAACCTTCAACAGTTACTTCAAACCCGCCGTAGGCCATTTTCGTCATATCATTTGGCATCACGAAGTCTGAACTCTCATCATACGTTTCACCCATTTCCTGCATCACTTTTGCGTTGACTTCGTCGCGGTGTTCTTTTGACTCAAATACAATAAACGAAAACCACACATTTTCGTCTTCACCAGCCCCAGCCATTTCCTTGAAAGCGCGCGACTTCATATCACCCATTTCTTGCTGTTTTAGATCGTTCCCTTTGCATTCAAAATACTGCAGCGCACCGTGTCTCATCCAAGATTCTTTGCCGTCTTCGGCCATTTTCTGGTAGTCAGCTTCTTTACCTTTTGGTATTACTAGTACAAACCCATCGACATATTTCCCCATATATTTCCCCTTTTATCATTTATTATTAACTACGAGTTTCATTAATTATTCTAACATCTATTTTTCGAAGTAATTTGTAAGATAAAGTACAAACTAAATAACTAAACTATAAAATCTATAGAGATAGCAAGTAATCCTCAAGCTCCGCTAAACGTTTTTCGATTGTTTCATCGGATTTGGCTTTCATGATTGGATAAGACAGACCCCTGCGCTTTCCCGGTGTCAACCCATCCCAAATCTCTTTCAGTTCTGGGTGCTCTAGCAAAAAATCTTCTTGAGCTGGGTGCATCTCAACCTCATCTTGGTCACCAACACGCAAATTTACCATCACCGAATCACCAAATGTTTTATCTATTGCCTTCAAAACTCGACGCGGTATCTGATAATACCAAACACGCTGATCTTGTATGTAGCCTTCTGTTAAAAGGTGTTCTGTTTGTTTAGAACCAATCCGGTCTGGCATCAATGTACCTTTTACAGGATAGCCATCAACTTCTACTTCTACTCGCAGGCGCATGTGGGTTTCCATATCGAGTTTTTGAGCCAACTCATCAGGAATATACACAACGGTATAATAATATTTTTGATAGTCGTATTTGTTTATTTTTGCTTCAAATGTATGAGGATATACAGACATATAGAAATTTTATCAGATTGTACGTAGCTACGACCGCAACATCCGACAATATCTCTTAATTTACCAATAGAAAAACCGCCCGTAAAGGCGGCTAAATCTATTAACGAAGCGAACTAATTAGT
>CAYNWE010000067.1:0-6452 GCA_964400855.1 uncultured Candidatus Saccharibacteria bacterium | reverse complement strand
CGTCGTTGAAAATACACGCTCAACACTCCTTGAAATGTCCAATTCAGAATCAGAGGAAACCCGAGAAGAGCTATTACAAGCAGTTGAAGCGCTCCAGCAAGAGTACGGTATCCAACTTAAAATACAACTAGAAGTTGAAGTAACTCCTGAATATACCTATTTACCTGTACCGGCAGATTTTCCTTCTCATACATTCAACCAAAGACTCGACCAGCTCGCAAGCGCGCTCAGCGTATATAGCCCAGAAATCATTGCGGCATTATCCCTCAAAAATATCGTCTTGACCGGTGGCATCGTACGAACGGAAGGGTTTGACGACGAGGGAAATGTGGTTGACAACCCGGCAGGTATCTACAACTTAATAGATGCCATTATTGCAGATGTCAACACGCCGCTTGAGCTCACGATGGTGCACGAATTTATTCATGCGATTGACCACAAACTTCTATGCGGTCCCGAGGATTTATATTTTGACGAAGCCTTTACAAGCCACAATTCTATTGAATACGTAGGTTATACTGACGATATTTATCAACAAGATCTTAAATACACGTCAGTCGGACCTGAAAGAGAGTTTGCATTACCATATGGTATGAGTACTATTCTTGAAGATCGTGCGACCATACTTGAGTGGACTATATTGAACCGTGGGTTGATTAAAGAGGGCGATCCAGACTGGGACAGCCCGCTTCGCTACAAACAACAAGAACTCGTACGCCGTATTGACTCAATGGCACCAGGGTTTAGAGACATTATCGAGCGTCGTACTTTTGGCCTACGCCAAAATCCATATGGCGAGCTTGCTGCTCACATCCCATTCCCAGGTCAGGAAGAATACTACACGACTATGACAGATATTATCTACCGGTCAGCGAACGAAAACGTGCCATTGACTCAGCTCCGTGGAGCAGTGATTGCTGTCCAGACTGACGCTAACGAATCCTCTCCATCGTGGCGCATTATTGAAAACCCAGTTATTGTGGAAGGGAACGATGGTCATATTATAGGCTACGGCTCTATGGACGAAACGGGATCTACCCTGCTAAGTGGCTTTTATGATATGCACAGCATGCTACTTCTTACAGACAATCCGGAAGTAGTTGAGGCTCATAGCGGCATAGTATCGTTTATTACGAGTGAGATGGGTGACCCAGACCAGTTTGTTGCTCGCGGACTAGCAGTTGACAACGTAGAAATAACCGTCATACCACTCGACAAAAATGGCCTTGGCTTCACGCGCGAAGAGGTCTTAGCCCGCTGGCCAGTGGTGCTATAATCGCAACTAGATCAAGGGCTATTTAGCGTCGTGGAAGTTGTTCGGCACGTGCGTGCATGTGCGATTTTTGTTTATAATATGCATCAAGTTGCGTCTGCGTCGGACGAGTAAACTCTTGTTCATTAGCTCGTGCAATATGGCTTCTTATTGCGTCGATAAGTTCTTGCTGACGAGGTGAGCCTACCAACAAGTGCCTATTCGAATAAAACATACTATCAGCATTGGCCGCCGCATAGCCCTCAACGCCCAGCGGACATCGAAACGGCTTTCGTGAGTTTGGATAAAAACAATACACACTCATATTTTGCGGGGAGCCGTTCAAAAGCAACACACCATTCCCAACACCGCGGGCGAGATGCATTGCTTTCAAGACTTCGTCCATATAAATCGGACCGTTTTTTACTTCGACATACGTATTGCCATGTTCAGGTAAGACAAAATCTGGAGTATACAGGTGATAACTCGTAGAAGCGAGGCCAATATCAACCAAAAAAGTCTGCGGCTCGTGCACAGCTGCAATGCCGGCAGCGTCAAAGTACGCTCCCCAGCGTGCTTCGGTACGAGATAAATGGACTTTATCATTATAGAGTGCGGGCTCACCAAATTTTTCCATTTTGCCACTATACCATGTTTTTTAAAAGGAACACAGCTCCCCCTACAAAATGACTGGATTTCATATTAGTGTATTGTATATACTTGAAAGAACAAACAATGCACGAGAGGGGTTACTATGCATACTAAATTAGTATTAGCTATCATTGCTGGAATCGCACTACTGGGGGGAGCGGGCTACGTGCTCACACAGAACAGTTCAGATACAGACACCGATTCGTCTGCTTCAACGCAGTCAACAGGATCGAACACGACAGCCGAAGAAAAAGAAGAATCACATCACGAACATGAAAAAATAGCCCAAACAGTCGGGCAACAGTCTGATTGTTCACTCTACACATTAGAAGAACTCTCAACAATTTGGGGCGTACCTATGACAGATATTGATACTGGGTTGGTACAAGAAACGAATGATGGCGGAAAACAATATTCATGCGGCTACAACGAAACCGATGATGGCATGGGTGTTTCGTTCAGCATAGAAATTCGTGAATTTAAATCTGTTGAAAAAGCAGAAACAGACATCGCTAACACACGAGACGGCGCTAAGCTTGGCGAAGAAGTCTACTTTATTCAGGATGAGCAAGAAGGTCTTGGCGATGAAGCATTCTTTTCAACGTCAAAACGTGCGGTAGATAGTGGCAAAAACGTCAATGAGCTCCTCTATATTCGTCATGATAGTACGGTCATGCTCCTTAGTGCAACGAACCTTGCAGGTGTTAGTGCAGACTACCGAGACAAGATGATTGCCAGTTATAAACTACACCTAGAATAAAATTGCACAGAAAGTGAAGCTGTGTATCTACGCAGAAAGTTGTTCTTGAGCGCGCAGACTATCCACAACCGTCTGGCCTACAGCCATCTGACGGTAATCACTCAGTGATACAACATTTGTCCCAGCCTCTGCTGCTACTAATGGGCGATAATCTGCATTAGCAACATAACCTAAATGTGCGATTGTTTCGTCTCCGACACGAAGTACTTCATCACCCAACAACCGTGGAGATAGTGCGTGTTCCTCAAAATGAGCCCTACGCAACAGCGTATTATGCCAAAACCAAAAGTCAGGATGAAGCGTTGACCGAACCTCTTCCTCATCTATTTCTCGTCGAGGAATTAGATTTTGCGAATAAGCTTGCGTTACGAGCGCTTGGTTGTGTATTAAAACTTTAAGTTTTTCATAACTTGAAGGTGTTTGTTTGTATTCCATTTTTATTTTTTTCTCCTATTGTTCGTTATACTCCTGTGGCGAGATGATTGCAATAATAATTAACAATGCTAAGTGAGCTCACTGAAGATTTTTGACTCACAATAATTCTCAATCTTACTCAGTAAAGCAGCAAAGACTCGCTGTAACACAACAAAATTATGAGATGTGACACAATCCTTGTTTATTTTACTAAAATGTAGTATAATATTAAACCTATGTATAATGTTAAACTCTATACTGCAGCTAGAGCCCCTCAAGATAACCTTGATTTACTCTATGTAAACGCCCATATTATTGACTCCAAAACAGCGCTTGAAATAGGGCGATTAGGCGCGTGGGGGCTACCCGACGACGAAACTGACACCATATCTGCAATACCTAAGTGCAGTGCCTTAAGAGTCGAACAATTTTTCGTTCAACACCAAGGAAAAGGAGCCGGGAGCTTTTTGCTACAGGCATTTCTCAACACAGTAAACGACCCAAATGTCACCGCTACACAATTCGTTAGCGCTGGTGTTAAAAATGCGGCAGTCATTCGCATGCTTGAGCGAATAGCCCCTGGCGCCGCAACATATAATGAAGACGAATTTTCACATGACCGAATGTCGCCACATGCTGCTATACGATTGCTCGAGCAAAGGCACACTCAGCTAGAAGTGCTCCAGTTGCAAGACCGACAACCAGCAGCCAGTTTCGCACTCGCTATTAACACGACCCTCGATTTAAACTCGTTAAGCATGATGAACAACTGGCCAGAGGCACGGGTCGTGCCAATGCCAGTCATAACCCAATGAATATAGTCTCTCTAGTCCCAGAACACCCGCACGGCATTCCTATAGCAAATGCTGAGTTTCTTAGTGACCCACACCAGCTCTATGACCATTTGCTCACGCAACCACACCGCGTTGAACATATAGGAACAGAACCAATAGATATCACTCCTGAAATGACTGCGCTCGATGCTATTCGGATTATCATGAGCCGGCAAGACGAAAACGTGGTGACCATCGACTACCATAAAATGGTTGCGTTTCAAGACCTTGCCCGCACGACATCACTCCCAAGCAAAACACGCTATGAACTTTCACCAGACCCGTTCCACCGCGTGAGAGTGGGGAACTCTATCGACACATACCCGATCATAGGCGCAAGCGACTATTTCAACACTCGCTATTGCCTCTACCGACTCATTACATCGTTATAGGTCGTTTTTATTCGTCTATGTGTAGTTTCTGCAAACGTACTTTGTGCGGCCACTTAAGCGATACAATAATGCTGCCACCAAGCATAGTTGCAAGTACTAACAAACTGATGACAACAGGGACATGAAACCCGAGTGGTGCGGCAATCATCTTGAAACTAATCCAAGCTAAAATACCTGCAAGCGCCCATGAGAGTGCCCAAAACTTCGTTGCAACTGACTGATAGACAAAGAACAAAGCACGCAAACCAAGCAATGCGAACACGTTAGACGAATACGCAATAAACCGGTCAGGACTCACTGCTAACACGGCAGGCACACTATCAACGGCAAAAATGATATCTGTTAATTCTATCAAAATGATTACTGCCGCCATCATTGTCAGCATGCGTTTTCCATTTACGACAGTGGTGAGTTTGTGGCCGTCAAATTCATGGTGTATTGGCAAAATTTTAGTCATCACTTTCCACATTCGTTTATCAGTAATCTCAACTTCCTCTTCGAGTTCATGCCCACCTCGAGCTTCTTGAAATGCCTTCCAAGCAGCACGCATTAAGATTAATCCAAAAATTATACTCACCCACTCGAACCGCTTCAGTAGCTCTAAACCTGCTAAGATAAAAATCAACCGAAACACAATAGCACCAGCGATACCGTAGTTCAGCATTCGTCGCTCTAGTGACGGCGCGACATTAAAACTTGTGAAAATAAGACCAATAACAAACAGATTATCGAGGCTCAATGCCTTTTCGATGGCCCACGCAGCTAAATATTCACCACCAGCTTGTGGACTTATAAAGATAAATATAGGGATAGAGAAGAGCAGGGCGATAGAAATGTAGAACACCGACCATTTCACTGCTTCATCAAAACTGATTTTATGGTCATGTTTTGTATGTTTATATTCAATAATAGCGTACCCAACAAGCGCTAAAACAATCAGCGCGTACAAAAACCACGGTACATGATAGCTATGCGGTGCTATTGACTCAGTAGACGCGAATAATCGAAACATATGCAGAATAGCATAGCAGAAACAACGACACTTTAAAAATTACATTACAAGAAACTTACTTTAGTAAGAACAGTTAATAACTCTGTATTAAACGTAAGTAATTACTGAGTTCTTCGCGGGTTTCGGCACAGCCATCTTCTTGATATGCATAGATCGTACGTCCATCGTTGAGCGTTTTTTCAAACAATTTTTCTCCGACAAAATCAGCTTTTTCTTCAAAGTACAACTTGACGCCACGAGCACAAGACTGTAACTCAGGCACTTGAGCAAGCGAGTCCTCGACATTCATCGCTCCAAGTACTTGTACTTTCCGCTGATTAATTAATACTTGTGACGCGATGGTGAGCTCTGCCGGTTGGTCATCGTACGCAGCGTAATAGTTATAGACAAACGGACCTTCGTTGAGCGGGGTAGGTGGGAGCACTAACTTCAGTTCATGCATGTATCCTTCACCAGTTTTCTCGTCGAGTAGTATGGGCTTGTTTAACCCTTCAACAGCTGCAATGATAATATGCCCGATTGCTGCAGGGTTATCTATTGCAGCTCGAGCCATGCGATGTGCGTCATATAAGAACCATGATGAAATGATGACATATACAAGGACAAAACAATAGATAAGTGCTCTTAAATTTTTACGTGTAGTACTCGGTGTTTTATTTTTCATAAATAGTACTATACGCTTAAGCTTAATCGGTCACAATAATATTCTTAAAAGCAAGTCAGAACGTTCAACTATTGTTCTGCTGCTTTTTCCATCGCTTCGAGGCGGGTATAATAATCGGCAATCTCTTTCAAATGTGCCCAAGCAATTTTGCCTGCAAGCAGAGGATCGTCGTGTATCACGTCGGTCTCAGAGTCATGACTCCCATGTTCAAACTCTACCTCAAGCCCCATACGAAACTGTTCAATATCAACAATCGTAAAATCTATGCCTATAGCAGTCCCTATTTCAAGTGCCTGTGCTTCAGTAAATGTCTTTTTGCTCATTTTAGTCTCCTCCTACTTACCACTATACGCCAATTAATTCATGTTACGTCTATTCGCGTAACATACCAGCAAGTCTATACGACATAAAAGAAAAAATATCAGCTATTTTTTGGCAAAAATACGAGTGAACGACGGTCTCCTTGAAACAGTT
>CAYNWE010000066.1:0-6538 GCA_964400855.1 uncultured Candidatus Saccharibacteria bacterium | reverse complement strand
AAAGAGCTGTAAGATGAACCCTCTTTTTCATTTTGTACTTACGGATAGAGACACTGGTGGGAGCTTTATATTTATCAAAAATTTGTAGCAGATCTGAGATCGCTCAGAAGCTACAGCAGATAAGTGGCTACTTTATAGTGAGACAGATTTGTCCTGAGGCGAGTACTGGATTCGGAGGCGTATATTCTATACGACGGAGAACACGGCGCGGAGCATCAAACAAATATGGCCGCTAGAAATAGTCACGCGAAACAAGGAGTAAGTCATGGCAGGAACAAAGGCAGGCGGCATGAAAGCTGCAGCACGAAACAAGGCAAAATACGGTGCTGATTTTTACGCAAAAATCGGTGCAGCTGGTGGCAAAAAAGGCACAACTGGTGGCTTCTTTGCTAACCGTGAACTAGCTCGAACAGCTGGTGCAAAAGGCGGAAGAATTTCACGCCGAACAAAGAAAACTGCTTAGTACGTATTGTATTTAGTAGCTAGTAAATAGAAGATGGGGTTTTGCAGCAAGCAGAACTCCATTTTTTAATATTATTGGTTGCTGCAGTTCCCGCATATTCCATGCAGCGTACCCACGCGCCAACCCCATTTACCATTTACTATTTACCCTCTACCACTCATGTAAAAATGAACACATAAATTGTTCAAATACTTCTTCGGTAAGGGCGACAAAACCGTTCAGTGGTGACCTGCCAGTGCTGGTGACAAAATATGCACGTATACATTCTTGTATCAATTTGTATTCCGCTCAAACGACAATCGGGGCAGAGACTGCGTTTGTAGAGCCAGTCGCGGTAGCTATCCAAACAGTCTTGGACATGGTCTTCATCAATATCTATACCGAACGTATCTGAGATTCGTTTCGCTTCTTCCCATGCTGCCACTTCCATATTCACGAGCTCTATATCAGTAAAGTACTTTGCATGTTCGAGCAGCGCGTGACCTGTCTCGTGCAGGAGCGCCCAAACGCCTTCTAGCGATTGATTATGTTTATCATAGTGCACTTTTTTATCAGTTGGCGACCAGAAAAATGTGGTATCAGACTCAAGCTCAATTTGCGGGTATGATTTTTTTAGGGCTAAAACGAGTGCGTCAAGTTTCATTGTTGTGTGCAGAGTAGGTACCCACCATACACAACCGCTTCCTCAGGGTGTTTAGCTTGTACAATTTGCGGCAGAGATGTCACCATTTTACTTCGATAAATCTCAAGCTCTTCATGCAAATGTTGATGGAATTTTGGCAAATGTGCCCCAACGCCGCCACCAATGACGATGCACTCAGGAGAAAGGGTAACGATCAAGTCCATGAGCCCAACGGCCACGTTACGCGCAACCAAGTACCAGTCCTTATCCTCGGTGATTTCGCTCGCCATTTTGCCTGTTTGACGAACAATGGCTTTGCCACTCGCAAACTCTTCCCAGGCCATAAGCTTACCTTGGTGCTCCATAATAATCGCCTTCCCACCTGCATCATGAACAGAATAATCTATTTTTCCGTCAACAACGAGCCCGAGCCCTATACCAGTACTCACCGTCACGTACAGAACACGCTTATAGAGGTCCCGTAGCTCATATGCTTCTGCTAACCCCGCTAGTTTCGCGTCATTTTCCATGTAGATTGGACAGCTCAGTACGCTGCTTAGATCTTGGCGTACCGCGACATCTGTCCAGAGTAGATTGCCAAATGACTCGACAATACCTGCTTCACGGTTAATGACACCTGGCAGCGCTATTGCGCAGGAGGTGATCTCAACATCCTCGATAATTTCGGTGATAGCTGCTCGCAGCTCGTCCATAAATGTTGGGTAAAAATCGTTTGTAGGGAACTTGTGTTGTTTTTCAATTACGCCGTCCTCAGAAAAAAGTGCTAAAAGTGTCTTGGTCCCGCCAACATCAATGCTTAAATACATACCCCTATGGTACTTGGTTTCACTGCAATGTCGCAAGCACCTTTATGAAACCGGTCTAACACTTTACTTACCGAAGTAAAAAAGCTATAATTATACCTAAGTTTAGCGGACAAAACGGTCTACGGACTGCCGCAAGCCTATAAGGAGGCATTTTTTAATGTCAAAAGTAACTATGGATGAGCTTCTAGCAAGCTCAGAAATCCAACAACTCAAAACAGGTGACGTTGTCGATGGCAAGGTCATGTCTGTAAAGAAGCACGAAGTCTGGATAGACCTCGGTGCAAATGGTATCGGTGTCGTCATGCGCCGTGAAATCGGTGGCGGTCAGGAACTCGAAGAAGGCCAGGATATTACTGTCAGCGTCGTCGACCCTGAAATGGAAGAAGGACACGCACTCCTCAGTATGAAGCGTGCAGTCAAAGACAAGGGCTGGGACGAACTCGAACGCGTGTTTGAGTCAAAAGAAACAATCGAAGTATTTGCGTATGACGCAAACCGTGGTGGACTGCTTATCGAACTCGAAGGCATCCGCGGCTTTATGCCAGTTTCACAGCTTTCAGCAGACCATTACCCTCGTGTATCTGGTGCTGACAAAGACGAAATCATGCAGAAGCTTGGAGCGCTCGTAAAGAAACCACTCTCAGTGCGTATTCTTGACGTGAACCGCAAAGACAACAAGCTTATCTTCTCTGAAAAAGAAGCAGCAAAAGACGACATGCAAGAACGCTTTGCGAAACTTGCAGTTGGTGACGTTGTAGAAGGCGTCGTGACCGGTGTTATCGACTTTGGTGCGTTTATAAATGTTGACGGTATTGAAGGACTTATTCACATCTCAGAAATCTCTTGGGAGCGTGTCGAAGACCCGAAGAAATACGTTAAAACTGGCGACACAGTCAAGGCGAAAATCATTGCTATCGACAAAGACCGTTTGTCATTGTCATTGAAGCAGATGAGCGAAGATCCATGGTTGAACGAAGTAAAGCAGTTTGAAAAAGGTGGCCTCGTCGAAGGACGTGTTACCCGAATCACTCCATTTGGTGCATTCGTGCAGCTCTCAGCCAGCGTTGAAGCGCTCGTGCATGTCTCAGAAATGAGCAATGACGAAGGAACGGACCCTGAAAAGGTCTTCAAAGTAAACGAGACAAAGCAGTTCAAAGTACTCGAAGTAGATACCGAGTCGCGTAAGATTGCGCTCAGTCTTAAAGACGCTAAGTAGCGTTTAAAAACGAGAATCGTCTGCGCGTGAACGCTACATTAGGTGCGCGCGCAGGTGATTCAAAATTATAATCAAGAAAGAAAGGGTCAACTAGTATGGCGAAGCAGATAGAAATCGACAGCATGGTGACGGTAGGTATGCTTGCCGAAAAGCTAGAAATACCCGTAACAAAACTCATTGGTGAGCTTTTTAAAAACGGTATGATGGTGACCGTCAACGAAAAAATTGACGTCGACACCGCACAAATTATTATTGACGAACTCGGACTTGAGGCGGAACTTGTCGCCAAAGTAGACGAGGCACTTATGCCTGCACGCCAAAAAACAAGCACCGACCCAGATGCAAAAACACGCCCTCCGGTGATCGCTGTTATGGGTCACGTTGACCATGGCAAAACAAGCCTACTCGACAATATTCGCTCCGCTCATGTAGCAAAAGGCGAAAGTGGTGGTATTACACAGCATATTTCAGCTTATCAAGTTGCTCATCCAGTCGCTGACGGCACACGTATTATCACGTTTCTTGACACACCTGGACATGAAGCCTTTGCGGCGCTTCGTGAGCACGGTGCGTATCTCACAGACCTTGTGGTAATCGTAGTTGCAGCAGATGACGGCATCAAACCACAGACACTTGAGGCAATTCGTTTTGCGAGAAAAGCAGGCGTTAAGATGCTTGTTGCCGCAAACAAGATGGACAAAGAAGGCGCAGACCTGAACAGATTGAAACAGCAGCTCGCCGAGCAAGAACTCATGCCAGAAGATTGGGGCGGTGACACCGTTATCATGCCAGTATCTGCGAAAACAGGTGACGGAGTAAATGAATTGCTAGACATGATCTTGCTTATGGCAGACGTCGAAGAACTTAAAGCAGTCGACACAGGTGAAGCAAAAGGCTTGGTTATTGAAGCACATATGGAGCAAGGCAAAGGTCCTACCGCTGTCGTACTTGTTGAACAGGGGACGCTCAGACAGGGTGACTTTGTTGTTGCTGGTGATGTGTATGCAAAAGTTCGGACGCTTGAAACACCAGACGGTAAAAGTGTCAAAGAAGCAGGCCCGTCGACACCGGTGGTAGTCAGTGGTTTTAAAGCGCTCCCTGAATTCGGGACACCATTTGACGTCGTTGTGAACGAAAAGCTTGCTCGCAGCCGCAGCGAAGAAGCTGCTGCTAATACACAGGCACGTGGCAAACTTTCAGGTGCAACAGCTGGCGACTTGCTCAAGGCAATGACGCGCACAACAGAGTTACAAGAACTCACTGTCATTGTAAAAGCTGACGTGCAAGGCTCACTCACCTCTGTGGTTGATTCACTTAAGACGCTCGATACGGACGAAGTAGCAATCAAGGTAGTTGGTTCAGGTGTTGGAGCATTCATTGAAAATGACCTGCACCTTGCGGCAACGACCGGTGCAATCTTGTACGGGTTCAATGTCGAACTCCCGGCAGCGTTGCGTCAGCTCGCTGCTCGTGACAGTCTCAAAATTCGCAGCTACAAGGTAATTTATGAACTGCTCGACGATGCAAAAGAAGAGCTTTCAACATTGCTCGCACCAGAGGTGATAATCACAGACCATGGTCGCCTGAAGATTAAGCAGGTGTTCAAAACGTCTAAGTCAGAAATTATCTGTGGTGGGGAAGTGACGAAGGGTAAAATACTCACCCCAGCGCTCGTCACTATTTACCGAGACAAAGAACAAATTGGCGAAGCTGAATGTGTCCGTTTGCAGCGTGGACCGCAAGAAACAAAAGAAGTCCCAGAGGGCGAACTTTGTGGAGTGAGCTTAAAGACAACAACGAAGTTGCAGCTTGAAGAGGGCGACAGCTTAGAATTCTTTACCAAAGAGTTAAAAGAACGCACACTTTAAGCGAGCGTTTAGCGTCTAGGGTAAAGTGTCGAGCAACTACAGATATAGCTCGGTCTTTAAACTAAGCGCTTTAAGCTATACGCTGTACGCTTTCGAAATAATTTAGTAAACTATAAGCATATAAACGCTAATTGCAATTAAAATAATAGGATAAAACAGGGCAAAAATGTTTAAACTAGACGATAATTTCTTAACTGAACTCGGCTTAGGTGGCCTACCTCCAGCTGAAAAGAACAAAATGCTTGCGCACATTTATGAGACGTTGGAGATGCGTGTTGGTATGCGGTTAGCAGAAAAAATGAGCAACGAACAACTTGACGAGTTTGAAGCTTATATTAATAAAAATGACGAAGCAGGTGCATTAAAGTGGCTCGAGACTAATTTCCCTAACTACAAACAAGTAGTTGCCGAAGAGCTCGAAAAGCTAAAATCAGAAATCAGGCAAGTTGCACCGCAAATTGTTCAGCAAGCACTCGACAACGCTGCTCAAGCTGGCCAGCAACCAATCGCCGCACCAGTTCAGCAACCAGCTACACCACAGCAGCAATATGATCCTCAATCGCAATCTCAGCCGCAGGCGTATCCGCCACAGCAACCAATGCAACCACAATATCCGCCTACCGCTCCCCAGCAGCCGACTCCTCAATTCGCACCACAACAGGTCAACAACCCAGCTCTTAACCCAGAGCCACAAGCTTACCCACAGCAACCAATGCAACCACAATATCCGCCACAGCCAGCACCACAGTACGCTCCACTACAACCAGACCCAAGCGTGATGCCTCAACCAGCACCTGTTCAACAACCAGCCTATCAGCCACAACAGCCATATACGCCGCCGCAGTCTCCTTCGCAGCCACTATAAATTTCGCTCAGTTTGATTAGTATGTCTAACTTTAGGTAGTTGTTTGAGGAGTTTACAGGCCGATACGGCTGCTATACCCAGCCATAAATGCTTGGGCAGACATCTCTTTTTTTCCAGTAGGTTTTAGCATCTGCACCAAAAGACTGCTTTCATGGCATGCAATACGTAGTACGGCGTCTTTTTTTATATACTCAATTTTTCCGACTTCATCATCGGGGTTGTAGTCTTCAGTTGCAGACGCTTGCAAAAGTACGACGTCGACTGCACCAAGTCTCGTGTAGCTTTTTGGCCAACCAGCAAAAGCCCTAATTTCTCGTTCGAGCACTACAGCCGGCTTATTCCAGTCAATCCGACCATCTTCTTTTATGAGTTTTCTTGAATAGGTCGGATCGGGTGAAATACCAGTAGATTGTGCGACATCTGTTTGTGGAGCAGGGGTGATACTTCCGTTTAAGTATTGCGGGAGGTGGGTAGTAAGTAGAGAAGTACTCAGTGCAATTAATGACTTGGTAAGAGTTGGTGTTGTTTCATTTCCATCTAGCTCGTATATGCCTGTGCCGATAATAGGACCTTCATCCATTGCTTCAACTAAAAGCATGAGGCTCACCCCAGTCTGTTCTTGTCCAGAAAGGAGAGAGAAGGTGATTGGGTCAGCACCTCGCCATTGTGGCAATAGA
>CAYNWE010000065.1:0-6659 GCA_964400855.1 uncultured Candidatus Saccharibacteria bacterium | reverse complement strand
ACCGCAACACTGTCACCGGTCAAGTCGTTTGACCAACGGACTGTTTCTGCACTCACACCAAACGCACTTGCAACTGTAGAAATGCTGTCACCTTCTTTCGTCACATACTCTTGCAAGTCCTTTATTGACTTCAAAGCTGTTTCAACAATCTGCGGTTTTGCAACCACTTGTGAATCGTTAGGGATAATGTCGAGCTTTGAGTTCACCGTATCAGCATTGTTCTGTACAGCAACCGCCTGTTCAAGCCTCACGAGCTGCGCGACATTGACCGCAATATCTGCACCCGATAACTCATCGAGCGGGTCAGTGACTTCATTTTCTTCAGTCAAGCTTAACACTGGTGATGCAGAAGAAGGGTCTGAGTTGCGAGTTGAAATAATAAATCCGACAATACCAATCACCAACAATATGTTACTCGTCAGCAGTCCATAGCGAACAACACGCCGCTTGCCTTTAAACAAGCTACGCTTAACTTTGCGATTTAAATCTTCCGTGACATTGCTAGCTGTCTTCACTATTGCGTTATCGGCAATCTGAGACGGGAGTGATGTACGAATATATTGCTCCTTGATCTTGCGGGTGGAAAAATAACAAGTCCGCAGTGTCGCTCTAGAGTTTATTAGTTTTTATTGACGAAACTTTTCGACCGATTTCGTTTAAATGACTTACTTTGTACTCTCTAGAGTCTTTGTATTTGTGGCGAATTTTAAGAGTAGTTCGCCCGCATACTGTTTAAGATTATAGGTCTCAAGGGATAATTTTGTCAAGCGCGTCAAGGGATTGCGCATAAAACGATACAATGTTGTGTTGTCAGTGCTTCATGCTCTTGCAGTGTGCGAGAGAAATACGTTACTCCATCGTCACCAGCTACAAAGTATAGATAGTCAGATGCCGCAGGAGCTGCGATAGCTGCTAAAGACCCTTGCGACACGTTACTAATAGGCCCGGGAGGCAAGCCAGTATACAGCCGTGTGTTATACGGTGTATCCGTACTGACTGCGCGCGTCAAGCCTAGTGTTTCAGCACCATAATATGCCGTCACGTCAGACCCAAGCATCATACCTATAGACAATCGAGTCTGAAAAACTTGTGAAACGATTGGTTTATCTTCCTGCTTATTAACTTCTTTTTCGACAATTGACGCCAATATGACCGCGTCGTGCAACGTCAACCCGCGCACACTCACTTCTTGTTCGTAAGAGTCATTTAACAGTTCTGCCATTTCATCAAGCGATGCTTCGATAATGGTCTTCAACGGGGTTGTTGCTGTCCGCTGGAAGCTCTCAGGGTACAAATACCCTTCTAGTGAGGCTAGTGGCGGTTTTGCGCGTAATGCAGGGTGCCCTTCATACTGACTCGCATCAAGTGCCTCATCCACTTCTGTCTCACTAAACCCTGCGTCTATAAAAGACTGTCGCAACTCGTCAATTCGTTTTCCCGGCAAAATAGTTAAAAGATCCACGGTGATTTCACCAGAGGCGAGCTTATTTACAATCCGCGATATGTTCATACTCCGGCTTAAGGTATAGCTGCCAGCCTGTATCTTTCCGACCTGTCCGTTCAAACGAACATAAATCTCATATGCAATTGCTGACTTTATTAGCCCCCTTGAATCAAGCAATGCCCCAACTTGCGCGTCGTTCATACCTTCTGCAATAGTTACCACAACTGGCTCGTCGTTGCTTTTATCTATTGCGGCTAGATTTTGTTGATACCAAAAAAATAATACCGCAACAACAGTAATCAAACTCAGAAGCACACTGGCAATGATCCATTTCCAAGCGCGCCGACGTCTTACCTTCACGCCCTGTCTAAAGTGTAAAGCCATCGATTTTTCCCCTCTCAACTTGTCGTATAAAGTCTTCGCCAAGAACACCCGCAGCAACGCTATCGATAGACTCACCGACGTGAGCGATTGTTTCAGCTTCTTTGGTCGTGCCCGCTTCATCAATCATAAAGATCTGTATTGTTGGTAGCTCTACCTTGAGCTGATCTACTATCTCTTCAACAAACGTCGTTTGTGACGTATGCTGACCATCAAGCCCGCGTGGCAAACCAGCTACAACATATGTCGTCTGATATTTAGAAAGAATCTGGGACAACTCTACCGCTAATGAGGATTCCCTCATATCAATCGGTGCGAGTGGTTCGGCAATGCGTGCAAACACGTTAATGCGTGCAACTCCTGTACGCGCGGCGCCAATATCGAGACAGATAATGTCACCCGTAAGCTTATTCACCGCTGACTTCATTCACCACCACTGTTATCTTTTCGGCTTTTTTAGGAGTGGTCGTCACCCAGAACGGTGAATACTCAACACTGACTGACCGGACACCATCACGAGATTCGAGCAGTTTCTCAATATCCCCTCGTTTTTTTCCAACCACTTCGTTTTTGATAGCATTTTCGTCAAATATCGCTCCAAGTACAGCAACAGTCTGAATCGTAAAGACTTGTTTATTTTCAGCCTTTTTCTCTTTTAAGATATAAGTCGTTTTGTCGAGCCCGTTACTTCGAATAGTCTTAGTCGCGCCATCTACAAAAGTTTTTTCAATCGCAGCATCAAGTACCTTCGCAAGATCTTCGGATTTTACCCCAAGCATTTTATACGTAACTGTCTGTGTGACGGTAACTTCGGAGGCTTCAGTGTCAACGTCTTTGGACGACTTTAGGATAGGTTCTGTCTGAACGAGTGTCTCGACCATCGCCTTTCGTCCCTCTGCCTCGTGTTTTGTTTTTAGCTCATTTGTCGCATCTGCAGTTGCGGCTCCTTGTAACTGGTCTTTTGCTTTTTGAATATCAGCTGCGCTCACGACTTTAATCAGGTTTGTCGTTCCGCCAGCCATTGCTGAACCGTAAGCAGTGACGCCTGAGACGCTCGACTGATAGCTTTGTGCAGCCAAGTTGTATGCTTCCCCAGATTGTGACGCAACAACTGCGACATCTTTGATTGCACCAAATGCCGGGAAATCGTCACTAATACAATTGTTCCCGACATAAACTGCTGGGCCCAACTCCACTGTCACTGCTGTCACGAACGTTTGACTTCCAGCGCTAAAACCAGTCCCAGCAGGGACTGTGACGCCTTCGTCGCTCTTGCGACAATTTGTGAGTGTGATGGTTCCAGTTGCTTTTTCTCCAGTATTCTTCTCACCTGTCGCCTCTACAGTTGATTTGTTTTCTTTCAGTAGCTCCATAAGCTCCGCGCTCACAACTCCTGCACTCGCGTCAGTTTCTTCAACAGTCGCGTCTACACTAAGATCAACCGTCACTTGTCGGTTTTCAGTATCTGCATTAATGGCAACAACAGCTTTTGGCATAACAACAAAGCCCACATACCACCCAGAAATCAATAGAATCACTGCCATAATACCCAGCGTCATTTTCAGTCGAAAGCTACCAAAGTCGGGTATTTTAAATCGCTTTTTCTTCTTTTCATTATCAAGAGCAACCGTTTCGATCGCAGCTGGAGCCACTTGTTCTGTGTTATCGATTTCAATAGTGTCATTGTCAACAGACTCCTCAACAAACTCGCTCGCTTCTTCTCGCTCAGTAAGCGTCAACGGTGCACTTGTCGCTGTTGGCTCAAGCTCATTCGGAGTAATTGTTTCAGTAGGGCTCGTTTGTAATTTTCGTTTCGGCACATACGGTTTTGAACTTAAAGATTGCGCGATGTGCAACCCAGCAACTGATGCAATAGACTCAATACTCGAATCAGAGGTAATCAAAACTATTTTGTGCTTCGTCTCAGTAGCTGCTTTTTTTAACAATTTCATATTAACTACGCTCTGAAAGACCGTTGCGCGCTTCGGCAACACGACAGCAATTATTGCAGATTTGGCACCTATAATCTTCTCAATAACTGTTGTTATCTCGTCATCTGCCTCAATATATATCGTGTCCTTAGTTGCAGCCATATTTTAAACCCTCAGCAACCTATTAATTTTAGATTGTACGGTGCCGTCGGCAAGCTCTCCATTTTGTGCGATAGTATCAAGTCCAACTCGTAACAGCCCCATTGCAGTTACGAAAGTATGGTCATGCAATCCATCAGTCATATCAGTAATACCTATAACTGCTTCGGGCTTAATAAAATGAATGCTCGGCTTTCGCGCAAACGGTAAGCGTCGATACCAGTCAGACGATTCAAGTTCCGCAACGAGCAAATCAAGGCTCGCACCACCACCACATAACAAAATGTTATGTGGTAAATGTTCAAGCATGTTGTATTCAGCGAGCGCAAGCTCGACCCCAGAGCGCCACACTTTGACCGTTTTCGTAAGCGCCTTTTCAATTCGATCATTCAGCTGCTTCGGAGCGGTACCGTCGCCAAGGCCAAGTTTTAATTTCTCCGCTTCAGCAAAACCTACTTCAATGTCGCGTACAATGCTTTTTGTGAAAGCACGCCCACCTATCCCAAACATCTGCGTCCCTTGAACGCCACCTTCATTTAGAACAGCAATATCTGTTGTGCCACCGCCAACATCCATAAGTACGGCACTCAATGTTGAGTCATCTGCATCGCCAATCACCGATCGCGCCACTGCAAACGGCTCAGCTGCGACTGCAAGCAAATCCATATCAAGCTGATTAGCCACTTGCTCTAACGCGCCGATATGTATCATTGGAGCAAAGGCAGTATAAAGCTGTACGAGCACTTCTTTGCCCTGAAAACCGACAGGGTTTGTTACTTCGTAACCATCAATCTCCATGCGTACAAGCGCACTATTCACTAATTGCACATCAATCTCTTTGCCACCAAGTTCGTCAGCTATCTGTTGTTTCGCTTTATCAAGTGCTCTTTTTTGCACTAACTCAACAATTCGCTCAACTTCTGTAATTTCAAGCGCTTTTTTAGAATCTTTTCTCTGTACGCGTACGGTGACCGTTATTCCTTTGACAAGCTCACCGGCGATACCAATAACTACAGCTCGAGCGCTCACACCGGCTTGCTTTTCTGCCTCAGCTAAAGCCTTATTGCAATTTGCGGTGACTGACGCGATATCTGATATGGCACCAGCTTGCATGTCTTGCAAGCCCTGGTGTGCCCTGCCCACGCCGATAATCTCAACCTCATCTTCTGCTATCCTGCCAATAAGTGCTTTCACATTTTCTGTTCCAATATCAAGTGCAACAATATAGCGCTCACTACTCTTAGAGCCACGCGATTTAACTTGAGAAACGGCCTTCTGCTTAAGGCTTTGTAATTTGGTTAGCATATACGTTTTATTGTATCACGCACAGTGTGCTGACAAACTTTCTAAAGTATCTGCGTATCCACAGTTAATCCGGCTAGGATTGTGACGGGCGTATGTTTTCCCTCGTTAAACGGGGCAACTTCAACTGCTTGTAAACAAAATCCACCACGGACAAGTGCTGGCGCTAATTCTTTTTTTCTATCAGGATCGTCTAGAATTTCTGATGCTACAAGAGCTTGTCTTGAGCAATTTCCACATAGATACTTTGCAACTTCTCTGTGCATATAGGTATACCTACCTACAATCTCGACTGTATCGTCATCAAACGTTGAGTCAACAGCTACATCACTGCATACTATGCGTTCATATCTGCTCATACGAGGACTGCCTTTATACGTCGGATACCAGCGCTTGATGCTTCCTCTTTTATTATCTTGAATTTCTTTCCATCTTCAAACAACTGTAACGTGTGATCAACGTGCGGGCCACCGCAAATTTCAAAACTGTATGGTATTTCGACTCCGTCTGCAATCATTTTATAGACTTTCACTGTTTCTCCGTAACGGTCACCAAACTGGCCGAGCGCTCCCATTTCTTCGCGGGCAACCTTCGTTGGGTATTCTGCATAGCTCACCTTTAGATCTTTGGCAATCTCTCGATTCACTATATCCTCTACTTGTGCAATTTGCTCTGGTGTTACTTTTTCTGGGTGGCTAAAATCGAACCGCAAGCGCTCTTCGGTAATATTGCTCCCATTTTGCACCACATGGTCACCAAGCACATCACGCAGCGCTTGATACATCAAATGCGTCGCTGTGTGATATTTCTTGTGCTGCAGTGTATGTCCACCAAGTCCACCCTTAAACGTGCCTTTTGCAGCTGTTTGTGACCGTTCGCGTTGTTCGGTCATTTTAGCATCAAATTCTTCCTGCCAATTTTCAGATATCGCTATACCTTGCACAAACGCTTCTTCAACACTCAACTCTACCGGGAACCCATAAGTGTCATACATGGTGAATATTTCTTCACCCGTTAACATTACACCTGCTATTTTTGGCAATGTTTGTTTGCCCTTACGCAAAGTTTGGCGGAAAACTTTTTCTTCTTTTGCGAGCACTTCCACCACTTTTTCATTATTTTCTGCTACTTCAGGAAAATCATTAATATATAGTTCTGAAATTGTTGGTACAACTTCGGCCATAAAGTTTTGTTCTATGCCTAAATTAAACGCCTTCAAGATTGCTCGGCGCATAAGCCGGCGCATGACATAGCCTTGTTCTTTATTGCTTGGCACAACTCCATCAACAGCCAAAAAAGTTGCAGCGCGCAGATGGTCAGCAATCACGCGCATACTTTCAGTGTGACTTTGGTAAGTCTTACCAGACAGCTTTTCAAGTTTTTCAATAATTGGCCATAGCAAGCTAATCTTGAACATATCATCAGAATCAATTGCAGCAGCA
>CAYNWE010000064.1:0-6661 GCA_964400855.1 uncultured Candidatus Saccharibacteria bacterium | reverse complement strand
TCTGACTCGATATTCTCTTTAAGTTCTTCAAAGGAGCTCAACAACTGTTTCATGTCAGATACATTGCGCGCGTCAAGGTATCTTTCGTAGCTAAACACACCTATTCCAACACAAGCAATCACAATCAAAAGGGTGCGCAACTTATGTCGCTTTATCAGGGTAGGAACTGTACGCTTAGATGGGATAGATTTTTTAGCTGCCATAACAAGTATGAGCGTAGCATATTATGAATTTCAATGTAAGTTTTGCGCTTGTAGCGCGCGTTGTGTGACAATAGACAGATGACTGGACTACAAAGCGGCTCACCCGCAAAACAACTGGCACCGCAATCGTATAAAAACAGCTCGCAAAATACAGAGCTGCAAGAGACTATTCGCTCATCAAGTATCCAGCAAAACCAAAGCGAGGCGCTGAATTCGCTCCCGGCAACAACCCAGTTGCAAGTTGTTGGCCAGCCACAAACAACAGTGCTAGGTGTTACGAGTACCATGCAAACTCGCGAAGTTGAGCGCTCAAATGTGCCAGTCATTTTGAGTACTTCCGTTGCTGTAATCTCACTTTTTCTGGTGATGTATTTCGTCAAAAAGTACAATAAACTCAGCACAGTAGTAGATGGTGATGACAAACAGGCTGAATAATATATTCGACAAATCTTTGTTTTTACCTGCTCTTTTACTTATTATTTACATGCCTTTGCATGTGTTTATTGCGCAGTCGGCGTCGCTCGTTACAGGCGGTATTGAAGTTTGGAAAGCGGCGAAAGATATCCTTGTTGTTCTATTAGTCCCATTTTTGCTCTACGCTGCCTATAAAAAGAAAGTGTTTAGTGGGCATTTTCGTTGGCATTTAGCCCTTGGCTGCAGCTACGTGCTTTTACATCTACTATTTGTTTTGTTTGACCAGAACGACCACACGCTTTCCGCGATTACAGCAAGTGTCTACAACTCAAGACTGCTTGCATATCTTTTGCTTGGTATTGTTGTTGCTCGATATCTTGATGCCCAAAAGAAGAAAATACTGCTCACCGTTGCTGTCCTGATTGCGACTGCAGTTGCGATGTTTGGAATAGCTCAGTATTTTCTGCCTCATGACCTTTTGACGAATGTTGGCTATAGTCTTGAGCGGGGAGTAAAGCCGCTCTTTTTTATTGACGATAAACCGGACTTACCGAGGGTCATGAGTACGTTGCGTGACCCAAACTCGCTCGGTGCATACCTCATTTTTCCTCTCCTTTTAGTCGGGTTGGCATTATTTAAAAAAGACGCAAATAAAGAGTTGTTTGCACGTCCTTTTCGGCAGGGGACACTGGTTGCGATGAGTGCGATTATGTTTGGTGCGCTGTTCTTGACGTTTTCTCGCGGTGCAGCAATAGGACTAGTGTTAGGTATAGTCACTTTACTATATATAGTGACAGGGCAGAGAGCGGTAGGGTATCTAAAGCGGTACTGGCAAGTTATATTGATCGGGATAGTTATAGTCTCTTCATTTTTGTTTATTTTCAGAAATACGTATTTCTTTCAGAACGTATTTTTTCATGCCGATCAATCAACCGTTTTGGCTGATCCGAACGAACTAAGGGTGTCGCTTACACAAGAAGCGGTTGTAGAGATTGTTGAGCAACCACTAGGGTATGGTCCGGGTACCGCAGGACTTGTATCAATCAGCAATCCGCAAGGAGGAAAGCTGACCGAAAACTACTACCTGCAAATTGCCCACGAAGTAGGCTGGCTTGGGATTGCTTTGTTCTTAGCGATGTTCATAGCTATCATGATAAGACTTCTGCGTTTTTCCCGAAACTCACCACTTGCCGCTACTTTATTCGCTAGCGGAATTGCTTACGCATTTTATTCGTTGTTAATACACCTTTGGTCAAACGAAGCGGTAGCATTTCAGTGGTGGTTTTTCTGCGGGTTGTATCTATCAACTTTGGCCGAGGTACCAGTTCGAAAAGTGCGCAACAGTATCGTCTAGACTTCTTTTTACTGTCCACCCAGTCTTGTTGTACATTTTCTGTGTTTCAACTCTAATTGGGCCAGTATGCTGTAGATGCGTTTGTGGCATACGTCGCTTCAGATGTTTTGCGAGACACGACACTATTGCATATCCGTTGACCGAATCATTATTGCCAATAACGAACTCAAATTCACCAGATGCTTTTGGATTGGTGGCAAGTCCAATGTAGCCCTCGACGACATCTAAAACGTGGAGCATATTAACAGGGCTCGAAAGACGGCTCGTGTCGAGCGGAGATTCTCCGTCCCAATTTGTTAGTTTTTCTGCCCAGTCGGGCACTAAGAACCCAGGTTTTTGCTTTTTACCAGTGTGGTTTAAGGGCTGCGCAACAGACAAATCAAGCAGGTCGGCTCGATCGCGAAGTGCTTCAGTCATATAAATTTTACTTGCAACATATGCGGTTGCTGTATTTGGGTCTTTTCGGGCACTTGTTTCGCTAATCGGAGTGCCTGTTTGCGCAAATATTGCCCCAGATCCTATAGCAAGCAGGCGTGTTGCACTCGCTCCCTGGGCGATCATTTCGTCAGCGATATTGACTTGAACCCTAACATTGTTTTCAATCAATTCTTTCGCTCGTGATTCATTTGCGTTATTGACAGCAATGCCGGCAAGGTTTATTACGGCACTGTAGGAATGAAAATCAATTTTTTCAGCCGTTGCTCTGTCTGTGAGGTCGCCGTAGTAGACAGCGTCAAGCATTTGCTGGATATCGGCGTCAATAGAATGGGCTGACTGTGCTTGGCCATGAGTTGGCATGTTGCGCTCTGAGAGTGTTTCAACCAATGCACTGCCGACGAAGCCACCCGCTCCACAAACTAATATTGGTTTCATTGCAAAACATTATCTCATAAATATAACAGATGAGAAATAGGGCTGATTATCGCAGTGTTAGCTCCAGAATCTGATTTTTTTCAATACGACTCTCAATTGTCGTAGTTTAGTGGCGTTAGGCGGTAAGTCATGGGTAATGATTGATTTAATATACCGTGCCGTCACTTTTTTGTGTCTTTGGATTGTAGAACGCTCCAGTAGTTTCTTTGGTGTTTTTATGGAAGATACACAGAGTCCCTTAACTACCGGCATAAGCGCCCCTTTAGCTATTGAAGAAAATACAATCGACCAATACGCAATGATTAAACGGGGCAAAATGACAGGGAAAAGTGGTAGCGGCACATTTTTTATAAATATCCAGGGCACATTTTTAATTGTTTGGTAGGTAGTAAAGCCTTTAATCTTGCTGCTTGACGCACCAATTTTATGAAAAGCCACAGCTTTAGGCTGGTAGAGTACTTTCCAACCTGCAAGCTGGGCACGGAAGCTGATATCGACATCTTCGTAGTAGGCAAAAAAGTCTTCGTCGAAAAGTCCAATTTTTTCAAACATTTTAGAACGGTAGAGACTCGCACCACCTGTGGCGCCAAACACTTCTTCAGTATGTTTTTGTGCGGCTATATCAGCCGTTCCTCTGCCGCGTGGGTATGCGAGACCCCATGACGTGTATAGGTCCCCAGTTGAGTCAATAGTGTGATCTTTTTTTAGAAGCTTCCCCGTCACGATACCAGCCTGCGGGTACTCTTCAGCAGTCTTCACGAGCTCGGCGAGCCAATCAGGTTCAGGTGTAGCGTCATTATTTATGAGAGCTACATAGGCAAAGTTATGCGTAAGAGCGTATCTAATACCTGTATTTACTCCACCAGCAAACCCAAGGTTTTGGCTATTCTTCAATAGTGCGACGTCTTTTTGTTCTGTTTCGATGATTTCGCAAAACTTGTCGGCAGAAGCATTGTCTACAGCGATGACTTTATGTGGCTGAGTTTGTGCGCCTAACGCGCTCAAACAGGCCAATGAATCTTCAAGGCCGTTCCAATTTAGCATTACGACTGCTATATCTGATTGTTTCATATAGGTGTACTCCTCTATAATGATACTAGATAATTCATGAAACACATTTTTAGTAAGCAAAACAAAGCATTATTGTCCGAGTTGGTTCGTACCGACTTCAAACTTCGCTATCAGGGGTCAGTACTTGGATATGCGTGGTCTTTGCTGAAGCCACTGCTTATGTTCGGTATTTTGTATATTGTTTTCGTGAAGTTCTTACGCGTCGGCGGTTCAATACCGAACTACCCTGTTTACTTGTTGTTTGGCATCGTGCTTTGGAACTTTTTTACAGAAATGACAGGGCAGTCACTCGGCTCGATCGTCGGTAGAGGCGACTTGATTAGAAAAATCCGTATTCCCCGCTGGATTATCATTGTATCAAGTAGTATTTCGGCGCTTATAAACCTCACGCTCAACTTGGCAGTAATAGCAGTATTCGTACTCATTGCAAACGTTGACATTAAGATGTCAATTTTGTGGCTACCATTTATTTTGCTGCAAATATATTTACTTGCACTGGGTGTGTCGCTTATTTTGTCAGCTGCCTTCGTCAAATATAGAGACATTAGTTATATCTGGGACGTTTTGACACAGGCTGGTTTCTACCTCACCCCAATTTTTTACCCACTTTCATTGATCACTAATGTGACTTATCAGAAGATATTACTGTTGAACCCGATGGCGCAAGCTGTGCAAGATGCGCGCTTTGCACTTGTGACGCACGATACATTGACCGTGAGCAGTGTCTTTGGCAATTGGGCATATCGACTTATTCCAATTGGTATCGTATTCGCCGTATTAATCGCTGGCGTGCTCTATTTTAGAAAAGAAGCAAAAGACTTCGCGGAGAACCTATGAGCAAGCAGACTGAAAATGCAATCGTAGTGTCAAATGTCAGAAAAAGTTTCCGTTTACCGCACGAGAAGAACTCGTCAATTAAAAGCATAGTTCTAAATCCATTTAAAAAGCGCACCTTTGAAAAGCAAGAAGTGCTCAAAGGTATCGACTTCACAATTAAGAAGGGTGAGTTTTTTGGTATTGTCGGAAGAAACGGGAGCGGGAAGAGCACCCTGCTTAAATTACTGGCGGGCATTTACTCACCAGACAGTGGCGCAATTCAAATTAACGGTAAACTTACCCCATTTATCGAACTTGGCGTTGGGTTCAACCCAGAACTGACAGGTAGGGAAAATGTATTTTTGAATGGTGCGTTGCTTGGTTTTAGTCGAAAAGAAATGTTGGAAATGTACGACGAGATTGTTGAATTTGCCGAACTTGAAAAATTCATGGACCAAAAACTAAAGAACTATAGCTCAGGTATGCAAATTCGACTCGCGTTCTCAATAGCGATTCGTGCTGAGACCGACATACTCCTGATAGACGAAGTTTTAGCCGTTGGTGATACTGCTTTTCAGCAAAAATGTTACGAGTATTTTACTCAGTTTAAGAGTAGTGGCAAGACGGTTGTTTTTGTGACACATGACATGTCTGCAGTTGAAAAATTTTGCGATAGGGTATTGATTGTTGATAAAGGTGAAATGACCGGTAAAGTGATGAATGTGAGAGATGCTGTAAAAGTGTATAACACTGTCAACCAAGAAGTTTCACCGACAAAAAAAACTAATAATGATCTTGAGAAAAAAGTCACCTACTCAAAAGATGTTGAAATTAAAAAAATACACACGCGAAATAGTAACGGAGATAAATCAAAGATGTTTTCCGTTGGGGATGAGCTTAATATCGTACTCGAACTCAATGCAAGTGAAAGAGTAAAATCGACTGACGAAATTATAATCGGTATAGCTATACACGATATTTACAATGTTCATTTATCCGGGCCAAATAGTCAAAATTCGATAAAAGTACACGCACATGATAAACAAGTGACGTACACAATTCCGAAACTGCCTTTCAATGATGGAAAGTACTATATAACAGCGGCCGTTTACAATAAAAATCTTACGAAGTTGTTAGATCTTAAGGAAAAGGAAGTAGTCTTTTCTATCGCTTCAGATGTGCAGCGATTCGGTAAGGTGGTAGTAGAAGATAAATGGAAGGTTGAAAAATGATAGAGCACATAACAAGTCTCCCGTTTGATCAGTATAGCCGACAAGAGATTGTACGAAGGATAGTAGAAGATTTTATTCGGCCTTTTATCTATGCTGAAGAAGCTGAAGCTACTCGACAGTTAAAAATAGTAGATTTTGGAGGCCATAAAGGCGTCACTGTAGATTTCTTTAAACAAGATGCCGTTACAATACTGGATGTGTTTGATGAATCGTACCCAGGATATGTTAAAGGTGATGCGACAGCTACAGATTTTAAAGATAATGAGTTTGATATAGTGGTGAGCTTTGACACTTTAGAGCACATACCCGCAGATAAAAGGGACGCTTTCATATCAGAGGCAGCTCGAGTGTCAAAATATGCATTTATCGTTGCCGCACCTTTTGATAATGACAGTGGTGACGTGAGTCTTGCAGAGCAAGCAGCTAATAATACCTATAGAAATATACATGATGTTGATCATCAATGGCTCGCAGAACACATAGAATACGGGATACCAACTAAAAAAACAACGGAAGACAGTATTGTAGGAACAGGAGCGGTTTTTACAAATATACCAACCAACAATTTGGTGTTGTGGCTCATGACGCAAGGGTTGATGTTTAATACCTCAATCTTTCCTTTTGATATTGAAGAGGTCGTCTCGACAAGTAGGGTGTACAACGAGCATTTGTCGCAACTAGAACACCTTACAGGCGAT
>CAYNWE010000063.1:0-6881 GCA_964400855.1 uncultured Candidatus Saccharibacteria bacterium | reverse complement strand
ATCCTATTTCTTCTTATTGTATTCCTCTAAGCAAATTAAAAAGCCGGAGGCGTTCTCCGGCTTGTATATTTGGCAAATAGCGAAACTAGACCGAAAGAACTAACTCCGGCTTCATATGTGACTGTAAAGTGTTTAACTTAAACATAAATATATTATACCACGTTTGTCAACTTTGGTTATTGTCTTGGCGCCTTATCATAACTCTAAATCTTTTAAAGTGTTTACCATTCGATCGAGGTCTATCGCTTCGAGTGATATGTCGGTCAATGCCATTTCAGAACCGTCTAGCATTGCAGCTTTAATACTTAAAATTGACGCAATTCGAGCTGCTTTAATGACGAGATTCCTACCTGCGTCTTCAAACGCATTAAGCGTGTTTGCATACCCAATAGATACTGCTTGTTTTTGGGTGGCATTTCTTACTCTCATAGTAAGCATCATGTCTTCTTCTGTCATTGAAAACAGCGGAGTTGTATCGACAGGCATTGACGCAAAGATTCTTGCGTATTCTGCTATTTCTTGCAAGTCGCTACTACTATCTCCTCCGAATATAAGAAAAGCAATGTGCCAATCTGCTATTACTCTATCGTCTAGCTCTGGTCGTATCTCAGCGTATTCAGACATCTAGACAATAGTACGTCAAGTTTAAGTAATATCAAATAATTAATCGTTCAAAAAGTCTAAGCTATTTGGCAGTCTACTATCATGAATGAACTTATCCACGTCAACCAACCCTGCTCTGGCTGCTAATACACCAGCATAAAAACCGGTATCAAAAGCAGTCGCAGTATTCGTTACAATTGTATTTTCAGCTGCGAATTCTCCGATACTACCTATTCTCTGAAGCTTTTTGAATCTATCGATGCCATGTTCATCTTGGCCCATATAAAATGCCGAATCCCATTCTAAGACTGGAACCTCAGCTGGGACAGGACCGATTGGAGCTTCCATTCCGGCTAGAAGTTCAGTATTGGGACTTCCAACATGATCATATTTACCAGCAAGCGCATCTACAATGAGTGCGGCAGTTCTTACGAGCACCTGTCTTGATTCTGCTTCAAGAATCTTTTTCGCGTCACTATACATTTGAAACTTTTCAAGTTTTTCGCTCACATCTTGTGGTATTTCATTAGCCATCACTAAACTCCTTTAACTTGTCTGATTTTAGTTTATTTTACTCTCAAGAAATTGCTTACGCCAAATCATTGTATAGTCATTATATTTTTATGTTTTATTGTTCGTTCTTGATTTTTTAAGATTACTGACTGAACGTTATACACTTTTCAATCGAAGATACTCTTTCACCCAGAAATGCCGTATGGTCATAGACCGCAAAACGCCAAATAAAAACTGCTCGTCGACACCAACCGTATCCCTCCTGTACCGCAATTCTCCGAGATTATTCCTCACGAGCGTATCTGCTGCGGCTTCAGGTTTTGGTGCATTCTCAATGTCACCAATGTATTGATCCGCAACTAAACTTCTCAGTCTTCTCATAGGATTTCCCATCGAATTAAGCAAATGGATTCGTGCGTCCAGCATTGCACCGTCGTACCCTAAATGACACAAGATATCTGCCGGTACCGACCCTAGGTAGCCCGAATCAAATATCTGCACACTCGCATTTGCGTCAAAATGTCTCCGTACATACTCAGCTTTTGTCGATATATCTGCTTTTATCGTATGCGAGTTATGAACCAAATAAAGTAGGTTCACTGCATCTTGAACCGGCGACATATTCCCTGTTTCAGTTGAAACCACTTCGCGTGCCGCTATTTCACCAATACGGGCAGCATATGCATGGACCCCATCCCTCCCGACATATATTTCTAAGTGGTTATCGTCTTTTGCTGCAAGTGTATCAAATTCATCAAACAACATATCATAGAGCGGTATGTCATGTTCAAACAGCGGCTTCGCAAGTCGACGAAGACGTTCAAACAACCCCCTGTTAGTACGCATTGCATCTACAAATGCAGCTGTTTGATTGTCGGTACCGTCCCGCGCAGACAGTATAGTCGCTTGCTCAGCGACAAATCGTGACATAAAATATTTGATTTGTTGAAAAAACGGCTTAAGATGCGTCTCCTCATCGCGCTGATATGTCGGCGCATAGCTCACCAACTCATCATCACACATGCCTGAACAATGCCCATTTGCGAGCGTCATACAGAAATCTTGCGCATCATTGAGCAACTGCTCAATTTCAGAATCAAAATGTGCGTCTACAATAATACCAAGATGCTCTGTTGCCGCTGAAAGTTCACCGGCATCATAAACCGTAACTTCATCGGTTGGAAACCCTTTTTGATGCCCAATCATGTCAAGTACAGACTCAAATGATCGAGCACGAGCATAATCTTGTGCCGTAAAGATTTCATGCTTCGAAGGGTCTCTCCAAACCCCAGGTGAACGATGTTGATAGACTATTTGCTCCATAATTATGTGTTACTAGTGCTGCGCTTCAGATTATCCGCGCCTACTACTGCCACTGCTATGGCTTCGAGCAGAACTACCGGAACTAAAACTACGCGAAGAGCTACCACTTGAATACGACGTCGACATTCTTGTCCTTGACCTCTCCCGTTCCTCAGCAGCTCGCTGCCTTGCACGTTCGGCTTGCCTTTTTGCCTCTTCAGCACGTCTGAGTGCCTCTCTCGCTTCTTCACGGATGCGCTCTTCGCGCGCGACATCTGACTTAGCATCCGAATGTAATTCTTTCAAGCGATCAATAGCTTCTTGCAAGTACATTTTCTGTTCTCGAAGCGCACGCCGATTTTCGGCGGTAGCGACCAGTGGCCGAGCCTCAATTGACTCTACGTCATCTCTTGCATTCCTGATGTCATTCTCTGTGGTAGTATCAACATCTGCATGAGTCTGTTCATACACGTTTAACTTACTCCATTCCTGCTGATGTGTTTCAATTGCTTCATCAATATATCGCTCTAAACCTAGAATTTCTTCATGTTCGTCGTGCGCTTGCTGAACACCCGCATCAACTGTTTGTTTTAGTGCGGATAAACGTGCTGCTAAAGATGCATAATCTGGCCGCTCTGTTTCAAGCTCGTCAAAAAGTCTTTCTGATTCAGGTACAAGATCAAAAAGCACTTTCTCGGTCGCGTCGTCAATGTATACGGCATTCTCTTCGATATACGACGCTACTTGACGCAATGTAGTCTCAATAGCAGCTGCCGCTGTGTTTGAATTTGCTTCAAGCTGTTTCACATACTCATAATGAGTCTCGATTTTGTCATGCAAAGATCTAAAATCTTCTATCTGATTTTCAAGTACTTCAAAGCTAAGTGCTATATTATCAAAATCGTCAATGTCAACTACGGCGGCTGGATCAGCTATTGTACCAAGTGCATCAGTTATACTCTTCTGCATTTCTGCGAGCGTTTTTAGCTCTTCATCCGTCGAGCCTAATAGATTACTGTGGTATTTTGTAGTGATTTCAGCTACTAACTGTGAAGCCCCTGAAACCGACAGAGCTGTTGCCGAAACGGCTTCAGTTGCATTTGCTTGCCGTGAGACTAAACGCTGTTGCGTTTCTTGAATTGTATCTAGTTGCAACTGCAACTCTTCAGCACGGGCAACAGCGTCCGCTACGATTTCAAATGGCTGGTTTAAAAGATGTTCTATATTAAACTGATTGAATGCCGTTTCGTAAGCATTAGAAAGTGTCGCAAACTCGTCTTTAAAGCTCGTCATGCTATAGCTTTTATCACCCACTTTAATGTTCGCTCCTCCGTCGGATTGTTCGTAGCGGTTCTTTAGAACTGCTATTTTTGATGCCAACTCTGCGAAAGATTCATCTAGTTTCGCGCGTCTTTCGAGCATCTCACTCACTTCAAACTCAATATCATTCACAAGGCTCATATAAGCCTCGCTTTCCTGAGCATAAGCGTTCTTAAGCGACTCAATTCTTTTCGGATTAGCTTTAATACCTTTTGGCTCCTTTGACAGCTTATCCAAAAAACCACTTTGCATACTTAACCAGCTGTCTCGTTTATCTGCAATCGCGCTACGCAACTCTGCAAGCTTTGGTGCGTCACTGCTCGGGATACCCAATATCCAAATAGCTTCTGCTGATCCAACATTGTCTTTTAAATCATCGCCAGTCTTATCTTGTATAAATGCAGCTGTGAATCTTTTACTATCCGCATCGATAGTACCAATAAAATCAGTAATTAATGCTTTGGTTGATTTTTGTTTTCTTAATACATTCACACTTCCAGCGACGACAGCCCCGAGCGCCGCAACGCCTAATGTTACCCCGACGATAGGGACAACCGGGATATCAATAGAATCTTTAGGGGGTTGTGCGACACTTGGTACGGGCTCTGTGTCTTCTTCTTGTTCAATAATCGGCTCATTTATAACAAACTGTTCGTCATAGTACTCCTCTAGTGCATCCGCTGCTGCCTGCTCCATATCGCCTTCGTCTGCGACGCGAACGTTATTATGAAAATCATCTACGAAGTCATTAAAATCACTTGCGTTATCACGCTTGTAGTCGTCTTGTCTGTTCAACGCTTCTATATGAGTTGCCCTATCTTCTCTAACTCTAATCAACAGTAGCCCATCGTACTCACTGATGCCACATGTATCAATGACAAATTTGGCGTAGTTATTAAGCGCTTGCTCAAAAGCTTCGTCAGACATGTCATTTGTTATGACTATACCTTCGTCAGCTATAGTTCTTTCTAAGATAACATTTACCTCTACGCCCTCATCTGCAAATTCATCAATAATAGTGACGAGATCAGGGTCGTGACTAGCGACGTACTCATTTCGTATCGGGTCTGGGCATTGTTCTGGGCTAGATGATTGTGATAAGTGTATTTCTGACATGATAGTTTTATACCATTAATCTTTGATATATCAAACCATAACAAGTTACGATTTCAAGCTCGTCATTACAGTGACTAATTTTCTTCTGCAGACGTACAGGACTTGACTGTCTTATGCTCGCTCGGCCAAGCAATGATTCCTCAAACTGCCACTGGCAGTTTTCGCCTTCGTTTCAAGTCCTACATACAAATCAAATTAAAAAGCCCAGACGAATCTGGACTCTTTAATTTGGTGCGGATGAAAGGACTTGCCCACATTCTGCGGGCCCAGAACTTTCAAGCATCAAACAAGTTTGATTGCTGAAAGATTCTCTTGCGAATGTCCACCGGACATTCTCACCTTCACGCGTGAAGTTTCAAATCTATCACTATACCAACAAAAAAGTCAGCCCTGAAGCTGACTCTTTTGTTGGTGCGGATGAAAGGACTTGAACCTTCACGCATTGCTGCACTAGTTCCTAAGACTAGCGTGTCTACCATTCCACCACATCCGCATATTGTATGATTTTGTTAATGGCTGAATCTTACGTTTTAAATGTAAGACTAGCGTGTCTGTCACCTTCGGCGACCCCGCAACAACAGCTTTGATAACAAGTTATCAAGTGTTGATTGCCTTGCGACTGCCATTGGCAGTCTCACTTTCCACCACATCCGCATACTTACTAGTATTGAACTTGGGGTTAACCTAAGTTCGGCGTAACAACACCTGAAAATTATGATTTTAGCTGATTTGGGTTGCTTTATGTCGAACTTAGGTTAGTATAACTTATTTTAACCTCTTATAAAAGACCAGTTTTGCGTCGCCGTAGCGTTTTTCATCTATTTTCTTAAACCCCTTAAACTCGATGTGTTCAGCAGGCGGTAAAGACAACACATATAGGCCACCTTTGACGACTGACTCAGCACAAGCATCAACTGCTTTCATACCAATAGCGTCATAGGGTGGATCAGCAAGCACAATATCGAATCCTAGATCAGGCTGATTTTTCAACCAAGAACGTACATTAGCTCGGTGTACACTCATTCGAGTTTCGTCAGTTATCAAATCCCTGTTGTGCTCTAACACTTCAAACGCGTCGCTATCAAGTTCTACTGCATACACACGAGCAGCTCCTCGACTCAGCGCTTCAATGCCAACGGCGCCACTACCAGCAAACGCATCTAAAACAGTCAATCCATCGATATCTCCAATAGCATTAAAAAGAGCACCACGGATTTTTTCGCCCATCGGGTGAGTTTTACGCCCTTTTGGGTTTTTTAAAATTCGCGATTTAAACTCCCCCGCAATAATTCTCATTTTTTACCTTTCAACAGACCTGCATCGCGCATAGCACTATACCAAACAAGGCATACTGTTTTTGCCATAATAGGACCCAAGTGATTCCGAACATCGCGAGACAAACGAACAGTCCATCCACGCGCATGAAATCGGTCATACATATCTAGTAGTGCTATTTCACGCGCAGCTCGCTTGAATATCTCCTGGTAACCAGCCTCCATAAGCTGCGCGATATCACTTTCGAGTGGCTTTGCTGTCTTCATTTTTATTGGAGCAAGCAATAAACCAGCACCAATTTCAAACATACCATGCATGCTCATCAACCCACCAGTCCCATACATTGCCCAGTTATTCTTAACCATTTCAGTCAGTGTGTCACCAGGCATTATCACTTTGTTCTTTATAGAATCACGGGTGTCCATTTTTTCACCACCGCGTATTTCAATTAATTTTTCTTCATATGGGAAGTGATGCGCTGGTGTGAGGCCGTCAACAATGGCATGCGCGAGCCAAGCGGCATCAAAAGCGGCACGCTCAGGTGAGCCTTTCTTTAGCTGCTTCACCAACTCGACATAATGACCCTCGATTATCTCGAGTAACTTCGTATCATCCGGGTCAAACGGATCGTAAAAATGCCACGGCTCGTCTTTAGCTGGGCTTTTGCTCTTAATACCATCAGGGCCATTTTTACCTTCAAAATGCAAAATGTGCTTTATAGTTGGGAACCCGTCATCAACGGACGTAACCAC
>CAYNWE010000062.1:0-6885 GCA_964400855.1 uncultured Candidatus Saccharibacteria bacterium | reverse complement strand
ACGTAAAATTAAGCTTCGACTTCAGCAGTCGCTTCTTCAGTCGTCTCTTCTGCTGCAACCGGTGCTGCTTCTGCTTCAACTGGAGCTTCTTCGATAGCAGCTACTTCTTCTTTAGGCTGGTTACGTCGAAGTTTTTCAGTATTCTTGATTGAACGCTTTTTGTCCAAAGATGGAACAACTACCCAATCAGGAAGGGCAATTTTTTCAGTTTTTAGTACGTGAACAACGCGTGGTGTTGGGCGTGCGCCGTTCTTCAGGTAATATTCAACCTTTTCTTTGTCGATGGTTGTTTGCTTTGTGTGTGGGTTATAGTGACCAACCCGCGCTACAACACGACCACTTGTCGGTGTGATTCGAGCATCTTGGACAACAACACGGTATTCTGGGTGGCCTTTACGACCGACTCGCTGCATACGGATAGCTAACATGTATCTGTAGTTCCTTCTCTCTTAACGTTTAGTTACTTGGCATACATTGTACCAACAGAGGTAGCAAAAATCAAGTAGTACTTTGGTCGCGGTGAGCTTTTAGTGCTTTTTCTGCTGCAGCAACCTGAGCGCTCTGCTTACTAGGCCCTTGCCCTTCGGCGCGCAACGAGTTATCTACGTACACCCCTACACGAAAAACCTTATCATGATCAGGTCCTTCTTCATTCATGACTTTATACTGCGGCGTGAAGCCTTCTGTACTCTGTACAACCTCTTGGTATCTTGATTTTGGGTCCTGCCATGAACCTGTCTTCAAAATATCGTCAAACGTGACAAGGAGTGTCCTGTCGATAAATGCTTTTGCTGCATCGTATCCCTGGTCTAAATAAAGTGCGCCGACGACTGCTTCATAGGCATTTGCCAAAATTTGCAAACGAGCGCGCTCAGAACTTGCACGCTTTTCACCACGAGAAAGCCGCAATAACACTTCAAAGCCATGCTTACTCGCTGCTTCTCCAATACTTTCAGTACGCACGAGACTGCTCCGCCAGTTTGTGAGTATTCCTTCAGGTTCTGCATAGTTATCATACAAAAACCGAGTCGTAACCAGCTCTAGTACCGCATCGCCCAGAAATTCAAGTCTTTCGTTATGTTCTTTTGCAGTTTTTTTATGTTCATTGACGTAGCTTCTGTGCGTAAAAGCGGTGATAAGAAGCTGTAAATCGTTAAATGTTGCTTGCAATACATTTGTTGCAAAATCTGCATATGGTTGGGTTGGTATCATGTAGTGAAATTGAGGGTTAATAAATAATAATTTTTATCTGTTATGACTTATCAAAACTCAATTTAGTTCCTTTCATTCTCGCTTAAGTAATATTACTGTCCTTGTCGAATCCGTTTCAATCCAAGCAAAATAATCTTGCCGATGTCTTCGTATTCAATCTTCTCTAACGCCTCATTGGCAGGTAACCACTTAATACCCTTCATCCATTCTTCAGGCTTGATGTCGTTCGTGTCACCTTTTGCTTCTACCAAAAAAATTTCGGTAGTCATTAATACAAGACTCTGTTGACGTCGGTACTGGAAGTTAATTTTACCGAGCCAGCTCATCATCCTCATTTGCTGCAGGCCAGTCTCTTCTCGAATCTCTCGCTCAGCAGTCTCTTTTGCTGTCTCACCTTCTTCAATATGGCCTTTTGGAATTGTCCATCGGTCTTTCGCATCTTGAATAAGAAGGATTTCTATTGCACCCCTATCGGTGCGGCGCCAAACAACACCACCAGACGTTGGTTCTTTCACCACTTCAGATATTGCTGGCCGTGTACGTTTCACGATCTTTTTAAATGCGTTTATTGGTTTCGGTCGCTTCATGATGATTCCCCACTCTTGCTTTTTGGGGTCGCTCCGGCAGCTGGTCGCTTTTTTGCCCCTGTTGTCTTCGTCTCTGTTACTTTGCCAAGTTGCTTCGCAGCAGTCCCAAGTACACCGTTTACAAACTTACTCGAATTGTCAGCACCAAAGCTCTTAGCGAGCTCAACTGCTTCATTTATGACTACTTTCACCGGTACTTGGTCATTGTTCTGTAACTCCCAAACGCCGATGCGTAGTATGGTTCTATCGATCCGTGCAATTTGGCTCAGCGGCCATTCAGGAGCGAGTGGCTGTATAAACGCGTCGAGCGTTTCATTTGCAGCGAATACTCCGTGAACAAGCGTGATGACAAAAGCCTTATCTTGCATCACTTCGCTATAACGCTGGATGTTACGCTCAAGTACAGCCTCTGTATCAAGGTTTTTTTCGCCCACTTCAATACGAAAGTCTAGCTCATACAGTGTCTGTAGTGCGACAATTCTTCCGAGATGACGGTTTGAAGCCACGCGAGTGTTCCCTTGCTTTTTTGATTGACGATGTCGTTGTTAAATATAAAAACTACTGCGCTACTATTTAAGCAGCAGGAGTTCGAAGTTTCTTCCCTGATTGTTTGGTCGTTGTACGTGCCTTAACAGGTGATTTTGCGTTTACTGCTCGTGCTAGTTTAAGCACAAGATGACTGCGGCGCATCCCAGTCGCACGTGCACTGGTTCGTTTCTTTGGTTTTCCCATGAGCGAATTGCTCCTTCCTCTTTGACGGACTTATTTCAACTAATTGAATTCAATTATACCGCTTATCGCAGTAAATCTCAAGGAAGTTTTACTCATACCTTACTTTGCAACAATACTGACAAGTCTTCCTTTGACGTAAATGACCTTTGTGGGTTCTTTCCCGTCGAGATGCGTAACGACATTTTCTTGCGATAACGCAAGCGCTGTTACTTCAGATTCTTCGGCTTGCGCAGCTACTTCTATCTCTGCTCGCACTTTTCCATTCACTTGTACGGCGAGTTTGATAGTATCTGCAACAAGATATGATTCGTCATAGGTTGGCCAGTTATCTTTATGCACGGTGTTATCGTGTCCTAGTTGATGCCAAAGTTCCTCTGTAATATGAGGTGCGAATGGCGCGAGGATTGTCACTAGACTTTCTAACGCGAACGGCCACACTGGCGAGCTAAATCCGTCAGCATCTTTAATCTTGTAGAGTTCGTTTGTGCACTCCATCATTGTTGAGATAGCAGTATTTAACTTTACAGCTTCAATGTCATCTGTCACCTTTTTAATGGTTTTATGTGTGATTTGCAGTAATTTCTTATCATATGCTGGCGAAGTTTCTGATGACGTTTGCTCCAAATATTCCTGCGTCAATACCCATACCCTGTTCAGAAATCGATAACAACCAGGGACGCCATCATTATTCCATGGTGACTCGATGTCTGGCGGTGCCATAAACATAATGTATGTCCGAAGTGCATCTGCACCGTAGCCACTATTGATCACTTCTAGTGGGTCGACCCCATTCCCCTTACTCTTACTAAATGCTGTACCGTCTGGGGCAAGGATTTTAGCATGGAAATACATTCGGCCAAATGGCTCCGGGTTACTCACAAGGCCAATAGAATTGAAAAATCTGGTAAAGAACCGTGCGTAGAGTAAATGCGCTGTCGCATGGTCACCACCATTATAAAAATCTATAGGGAGCCATTTATTAACTTGTTCAGGGTTCCATGCAGCATGGTCGTTCTGCGGGTCAAGATAACGTAGCTGATACCAGCTTGAGCAGACATAGCCATCCATGGTGTCTGTTTCACGCTCACCTGGTTTGCCACAGCTCGGACACGGTACGTGCAGCCACTCAGTTGCTTTTGCGAGCGGACTGCGACCGTCGCCACTTGGTTTATAGTCAACTAATTCAGGGAGCACAACTGGCAAGTCGGAGTCAGCAACCGGGACCGCCCCACAATCACTACAATGAATAATCGGGATAGGAGCACCCCAATATCGCTGCCTGCTAATCAGCCAATCACGGACTTTATAATTCACCACTGCTTCACCACTTCCGTCGGCAACAAGTTTTGCCAAAATGTTTCCGCGAGCTTCCTCCAAGTTTTGGCCGTCAAACGGACCAGAGTTCGCCATTAAGTACTTTGTTCTATCAGGCTTAATGTCTGCACCGTAATTCACAAACTCATTTCTGTCTGTTGTATAGATAATAGGCAAATCATATTTCTGAGCAAATGCATAATCGCGTTCATCTTCACCAGGCACCGCCATGATAGCCCCTGAACCATAACCGATGAGTACGTAATCAGCAACCCATACCGGTATTTTGTGACCATTTACCGGGTTAATCGCAAATAAACCATCTATGGCAAGACCGGTTTTGACTTTTTCTTTTTCTCGATCAAGGTCACTCTTACGCAATGCATGTGCAACATAATCATCTATTTCTTGCGCGTTATCAGCATGCTGCCCGTACATCGTAACCACTGGATGCTCTGGTGCAAGTACCATAAAGCTTACTCCGTAGATTGTCTCGAGTGCCGTCGTAAACACCTCTAGATGCTGTCCGTCTGAGCCCAATCCTTCAAGTTGAAATTTAAGTTCTGCACCTTCCGATCGGCCAATCCAGTTTTTTTGTGCAGTTTTAACCCACGGTGTCCAATTAAGCGCGTCCGTTGCATCGAGAATCTCATCTGCAAAATCAGTGATTTTGAAAAACCATTGGTTTAAACTACGCTTTGTGACTAATGGGTCTTCGGCACTTTCATGGCGCCAACATTTTCCCGCAATCACTTGTTCATCTGCAAGCACTGTTTTACATTGGTCACACCACCACTGCATACTTTCTTTTTGGTATGCAAGCCCATGTTCGTGAAGTTTCAAAAAACACCACTGTGTCCATTTGTAATAATCAGCGTGTGAGGTGTCAATTTCTTTTGACCAATCTTGACCAAAGCCAACGGCACGGTACTGACGACGATACATTTCTATCGCATCATCAGTCGTTTTGCGCGGACTTTGCCCCGTTTTAATTGCATAATTTTCAGCCGGCAGACCAAAGCTATCGAACCCGACAGGTGAGTAAGCCTCAAACCCTTGCTGACGTTTTGCACGCAACAAGATATCCGGCAGAGTAAAGTTTTTCACATGCCCGACATGTATGCCAGCCCCGGACGGATAGTTGAACATGCCAAATCCAACATACTTTGGCTTTTTACTTTGCAGATCAGCATGGTACGTTCCTTGTTCGTCCCATTGCGCTTGCCATTTTGGCTCTATTTCTTTTGGATTATATCGCTGCATATCGACTATTATACCCCAACTGTGTCTGTCGCACAGTTTCAGCTGTCACTTTTTTCTCTTGAAGCATACATACCAACCAGCGCAGTCAAGGCGACCTGGAGTTGATAGTGAACAAGTTTGTTTTTTGCCTTGAGAGCAGCAGAAGCTCCTCTTTTGTGATTTGATGCAATTATATCGTCATACGTCAAAAGTTCTTGATACTCAGCAAACATATCTTTTGTTGCGTCACGGTAGATAGCCGCATCACCATCATTCAACATCGTACTCAGCATTTTTGTACCTACCGCTCGTTTTAAGCGAGCCGTTTCGCGTTCGGTAAGTGCGACTCTTACCCCAATTTCAGTCTGAGAAGCCAAGGTGACAACACCACATTGACTAAATACACGACAGCCCAGACAGATTGCTCGTGGCCCATTCGACGAGTCGCCTCTCTCGAGTATCATAAACTGCCCGAGTCTTCGGCATGATGCTTTTTCAGCTATATCACTCAATTCTTGACGATATAAATTTGGATCGAATGGGGTGAGCGTCGTATTCTCCAACTCCTCCTCAAGCTGTTCTTGAGTAATCTCTCCTGAAACAAAGCTCTCAATAAGCCCTTGCCTTTCAGCTGTTCTGTCTTCAGCGCTATAGCCAGGGCGTTCGATAATGCGCTGCCGCACAATAGCAAGCCGACTTAAATGAGCCGACTGCCGTGCTTCATCCGGGGTTTCTTTATTAAAAGCAGTATCTGCAGCGCACTTTTTCAAAAATTCGATTGACTTTGTTTCGAGGTTCAACCCAGAAACGACATATCCGTACAGCGACTGACTCGCCTTATTTTTGAGCTGTTCATGGGTCTCTTGGTCGTATGCAATCGTTTCAGGATTTAGCACTCCAACCGACACGCTGTTTTCTGAAGTTGTTTCTGTAGCTTGTGGTAAATAGGCCAAAAATGGATTACCGTCGATTGATTTATCAACAGTTTGCTCATTAGATACATCTGGTGCTTCTGCATGTGTCATGTGCACATTGTACATAAAAATTTTCACCTAAACACAAGCATCATCACTACAGTTGCGTGAGCCAATGGCTAAATCTACTATCATCGCCATGTAGTACTTTGCTATGAATACTTTGCAACTGTTGAGACAGTATTCCAGCACTCCTATCAGAGATAACCCGCTTGTCGATTTCCAATATCGGTGCGATATTCGCGCTCGTACCCGTGGCAAATACTTCATCTGCAATATATAGCTCGGTGATATCAATAGCTCGCTCTTCAACTTCAAGCTTGAGTTCTTTACGCGCTATTTCAAGCACACTTCTTCTATTAATGCCTTCCAGTAAATCTGTAGTTGTATCAGGCGTAATGAGCTTGCCGTGACGTACCATGAATATATTTGCCGCACTGAGCTCGCAAACATGCCCCTGGCTATCAAGAAACACACAGTCGTCATAGCCACTATCTATCGCATCTTGTTTTGCAAGTACTGAGTTCACATATGCACCGTTTACTTTTGCACGTGACGGTATTGCATAGTCAGGCACTCTTCGCCAATGGCTCGTTTTTAACCGAGCACCGTCTTGTGGCAAAATCGGCACTGCATCGTACACAAACATGCTTAACACTGTAGCCAAACCCCGAGAACGAGTACCAGCTATCTGCGCATCAACGTGTACCGTTGCGCGAACAAAGACATCTTTTTTCACTTTATTGTTTCGTACGAGCGACTGCACATTTTCAACAAACTGCTCATACGACATCTGCGTCTGAAAAGTATCGATGCCAATAATT
>CAYNWE010000061.1:0-6930 GCA_964400855.1 uncultured Candidatus Saccharibacteria bacterium | reverse complement strand
GGAAAATTGACTTTTGGTTTGATGACGGACCGCGTGCATGGACATCGTAACCATTTGATTCGTAAGAGCTCACAATGTCAACATATTCGACAGCTTGTGGCGCGGTGAGCACCGACAGGGTATCGGTATGTTCCTTTGGCACAAGCAAAAGATGGTCAAGCACACCTTGACCGTCCCAGTGAGAGTAAGGGTAGATATTTTTAATGACAACAAAAGACTTTGTCTCACTGACAAACTGCACTGACTTGGGTGTGATTGCACAAAAAACACAACCAGCTTGTGGCTCACCTTTGCGCAAATAGCGCATATAGCTCTTTTCTTCTTTTCTTGACCGTATTGGCATGTGAAGAGAGTAGTTTACTCTTTTTCGTCGTGTTGTTCAAGCTGCTGCAGACGTAGTGAGCGTTTTGCAAAACGGCTTTTTAAGAGTGTGTTTAAAAGGGCAGCGAAGATACCGATGCCGATTACAAGATAAAACATGGTGAAGATTTTGCCGGCATCTGTCTGCGGGGTGAAGTCGCCGTAGCCAACCGTTGCAAGACTGATGACTGAGAAATAAATTGCATCAAGCCAGCGCCAACCTTCAACCAAATGGTAGAATGTACTGCCTGTTGCAATAACGGTCACCGTAATAAATACAATGTAGCGATACTGACGAATCACTTCGCGAGCTTCATCAATTGCCATGTGTTGCGTATGTATTAGTTTAGATGGTTTTTCAGCCATGATTGGACTCCTTTATCAACTGGCATAACTGATAATCTGCCAATTCGTACTAATGCAAACTCTTGGCACTCTGGTGCGGCTTTTATAGTGCTTAAATGCAGAGGTGTGTCGTATTTTTTAACAAATTTGAGCCGCACAGCCCAGCTTCGACGTGGGTCGTCATGATTTTCGTACGGTTCTGCAACAACTTCAGCTAACCCGACGATAGATTTTTCTTTCTGCGAATGATAAATATATACTTTGTCGCCTGGGCGCATTTTCTGGATGTGTAAAATTGCCGCGTTGTTATGCACGCCGTCCCAATTTGTTTCGCCGTCATGTGCTAAATCGTCGATTGAGTAGTCAGAGTCAGGATCTGCTTTAGCAAGCCAATAGTTCATAGCACTAGTATAAGGGTTAGGAGTAGCTTTGGATACTATTTTATAAAAGTGGGTGTATAATTTCTAGCATATTGTAATGTGGGAATTAATATATGAAATTTGCATCATTCAAAAATAAAGAATTACCCAAAGCCCCACCTCTTCGAAAAATATTAGGTCCAAGTTTTATCATACTTGGACTAGGTCTCGGTAGTGGAGAAGTTATACTTTGGCCGTACTTAGCAAGTAACTACGGTATGGGGATAATCTGGGGTGCGGTAATTGGATTAACTTTCCAGTTTTTCATGAATATGGAAATAGAGCGGTATGCGCTCGCTAGAGGCGAGAGTATATTCGTAGGGTTAGCTCGTAAAATAAAAGCAATTCCTTATTGGTTTTTGGTATCTACATTTGCGCCATGGATCTGGCCTGGTATAGCCGCGGCATCTGCTACACTCGTTGGCCATCTGATAGGATTACCAAAAGAAAACACAAAATATTTGGCCATAGCATTCTTATTGGCAATGGGTCTCATACTATCTCTTGGTCCAGTGCTCTATAAAACGGTTGAGCGCCTACAGAAGTTCCTCATAACAGTGGGCGTACCTTCAATATTCATAATTAGTATTCTTTTAGCGGATAGGGGTGACTGGGCTAATGCTGCACGCGGCATTGTTGGGTCAGGTGAGGGGTATTTTCTACTGCCGGCTGGGATTTCTATAGCAAGTTTCTTGGCAGCTCTCGCCTATGCTGGAGCTGGTGGTAACTTAAATCTTGCTCAGTCGTTCTATGTGAAGGAAAAAGGTTTTGGAATGGGCAAGTATTCTGGAAAAATAACCAGCATATTGACTGGCGCAAAGACGAAGAGCAGTAAGCCGCTACTTACAGGGACGTCCTTTGCTGTAACCAAAGAGAGCAAAAAAGAATTTAAAAAGTGGTGGAGAACGGTTAACATTGAACATTTCCTGGTGTTCTGGCTTACTGGTTCCATCACCATAATTCTATTGTCACTTCTCGCTTATACCACTACTTTTGGGGCTACTGGTAATAAAAGTGATATCAGTTTCGTTATTTTAGAAAGTGTAGCAATTGGTAATCTATTAATACCAGCCATAGGGACATTCTTCCTGATTGTTACCAGCGCAACGTTATTCGGTACGCAACTTACCGTATATGACGCAACAAGTAGAATTCTCACTGAGAATACAGTCATAGCTGCAAACGGTCGCATCAAAGATAAGGATATCCCGAAGGTCTACTATATTGTCCTTTGGCTAATGATTCTATCAGGTGTGGGAATATTTTTAGCCGGCTTTACACAGCCCCTGCAGTTACTATTTATTGCCGCAGTTATGAATGCGTTTGCTATGTTTATTCATACGGGTCTCACACTTTGGCTCAATAAGACTTCACTACCAAAATCTATTGGCCCGAATAGGTTTCGGACTACTGCTATGAGCCTTGCATTTATTTTTTATGGTTCATTTAGTATATATGTGCTAGTCACAGAATTTCAGAAATTGTTAAAATAATTGTATAAAATAATAGGAGAACTATTATGGATAATTTGACTTCTCTTCCAGTACTTATGAATCTTAATGGCAAGGTGGCATTTATTACGGGTGCTGGCGAGGGAATCGGCAAGGGTATTGCGTGTCGCTTACATGAGGCGGGGGCAAGAGTCGTTCTTGCTGACATTAATTTTGTTAATGTACAAAACTTAGCGGGAAAACTGAATGAAAGCAGAGCTGATTCGGCACTTCCACTTTCTGTCGACGTGAGGGATATGCAAGCGATCAGCGATGCTATAAATACGACGAATGAACAGTTTGAACATATAGACATTCTAGTTAATAATGCAGGAATTTATCCACCAAGTATGTTGGCTGACATGTCAGAAGAAGATTTTTTGAACGTGATAAATACAAATTTATTAAGTGTGTTTCAGCTTACAAAGCGAGTGGCGCAAGATATGATCGCTCACAATATTCATGGAAAGATCATTAACATTACTTCTATAGATGCGATAAAACCAACAATGATTGGTCTGAGCCATTACGATGCGTCAAAGCATGCTGTCTGGGGGTTCACGAAGAGTACGGCAAAAGAACTGGCGCAATACGGTATTACGGTTAACTCTTTAGCCCCAGGGGGCATTGTCACGCCGGGAGTTGCACGTATGCAAAGTGGTGGTGACGCTGAGCAGGCAAAAAAGGCAAGTGAAGAGTTTATTGCACGCCTGCCAATGAAACGCATGGGTGAACCTGACGATATAGCTAAAGTAGTATTATTTTTAGCTTCTGAACTATCTAGCTATATGACGGGCACTCAAGTAGTTGTAGATGGCGGGGCGCTGCTGGTTTAATATTCGGTGATTCACTGTTGTTACGATAAAATAAGTGGTATATGTCAATAATAGAAGCAGTTATATTGGGGCTCGTTCAGGGTCTGACTGAATTTATCCCAGTATCTAGCTCGGGGCATTTGATTGCTGCGCACGAGTTATTTGGTACGACTGAAAGCACGTTGGTATTTGATGTTGCTCTCCATGTGGGGACACTCGTCGCATTAGTAATCTTTTTCTGGCGCGATATTTTAGGGCTTTTACGGTCGGCTCTCACAAAAAATCAGCAGGGTAAACTAGCGCGTATAATCTTTGTCGCTACTATCCCGGCAGCAGGGATTGGCTATGTGGGGGCTGACTGGATAGATGAGCATTTACGCAGACCTGAAGTAGTGGTCATGACGATGGTTGTAATGGGAAGTGCTATGTTGCTTGCCGAGCGATACGCCGAATCACGAGCAAAGAGAAAACTTGAAGATATTGAGATGAATGATGGTGTGTTTGTTGGTTTTGCTCAGGCACTTGCGCTCATACCTGGCGTGTCGCGATCTGGTGCAACAATTACGATGGGGCTGTTCCGTTCAATTAAGCGAGCTGATGCAGCCCGGTTTTCATTTCTGATGGCTATTCCAATTACTGCTGGTGCAATCGCTGGTTCATTACTAGGAGCTGAATCAGGCGAGTTAAGCGGACAGACGTCATTATTCGTCGTCGGTATCATTGCAGCTGCTGTAAGTGGATTGTTTGCGATACGTTTCTTGCTGAAGTTTTTAGGCAATAATTCGCTCGCAGTATTTGCGTATTACCGTTTTGCCTTTGCTGCTGTACTCTTACTGCTTATCCTTGTATAATAGTGACTAAGGTAAGAGGTGCACGAAATATGACGGTAAATGTCACTGCTAAACAAGTTTTTCAAGGTTTACAATTTGTACTACTTTTGGTGATTACTGGGCTACTTTTGTGGTCGCAACCATGGAACGCCGCAGGGGGAGCTGAAAAGCGAACCATATCTGTCACGGGTGAAGCAACAACTGAAGAGGCGCCAGATGAGTATACGTTTAGCCCCTATTTTGAAGCAAAAGGTATGGACAAGACAGCTCTCAAGGAGACTTTGACAATTCAAGCCAATGACGCCGTAGCAAAGCTCAAAGAACTTGGCGTTGCTGAATCAGATATGAAGCTTGATTTGAGTAGTTTTGACCAATGGTACTGGCTAGAAGGCGAAGAAGGGGTTGCAACAGCGTATATTCAGATTAAAATTTCTGACAAAGACCTCGCACAAAAAGTACAAGATTACTTACTCTCAACTGACGCTAAAGGACAACAAACACCACAGGCAAGCTTTAGTAAAGATAAACAAAAGTCGTTAGAAGATTCATTGACGAACGAAGCGATTCTTGATGCGCGACGAAAAGCGGAGCAACAAGCAGCGCAGTTAGGTGCAAAACTTGGGGATGCAACAAAAATACAAGAATCGGCTGATGTAGTCTTCCCGATGGCGTATGATGCTGGCGTTGCGACGCTTGAAGCGTCTGCCGACTCAGCAAGGTCAAGTTCGTTACCGGTGCTTGTAGGTGAAGATGAATATACAAAGACGGTAAGCGTTACCTTTGAGTTAAAATAGAGTAGGAAGTAGATTATGAAAAAAGATATAAGGATTATGAGTTAGTATGGCGAAAACTAGAATGTCAAAACGAGTACTGTTAGTTGTAAATTTAGTTGCTTTGGTAGGTTTAAGTGCGACAACGGGCTTACTCTTCATGAAAAACAGAGACTTGAACAGTGAGCTAAATTTACCAAGTTCAGAACGTGAAAAACGTGATAACGATAAGGTAGTATCTGAAGTTGCAAAGCTCATGGATTTGCCAGACAGTGAACCAACCGTCATTGTGATAAATGACCCTGATGAAGTGAAAAAATCAGAAGGAAGCTTAGAGAAATTAGTCGCATCATTGTTTGATAACATTCAAAAGGGTGACTATGTCATATTCTATATTAAAGATCGTTCTGCAATTCAGTATCGACCAAGTGATAAGAAAATCATTAAGACTACAGCCGTTTCTATTCCTATCACTGTCGAGTTAATTGGTAGCGAAGCTGCAATGGGAGAGGCTGAAGAAAAACTTAAAGATTTCGGGAACCAGATTACTATCGTTAAGACTAAAACTGACGGTATAACTCAGAGTTTTGTGTTTGATGTAGATCAGGATCAAAAAGAAGAGGCTGACAGCATAGCGAAACAACTTGCCACAGAAGTAGGCACGACACTTCCTGCAGGGTTTACACCAGCAAGTACCACAGAAGTCGTCATAGCTGTTTCTACTGCAAGCTCACTTACACCAACTGCAACTCCTGACACAGCACCTACTACAGAACAACAACCTTAGCTGTAGGAATCAGGCACTTACGAGTCGATAGCGCTTCCGCCTGCACGAGTACTAAGGTTTGGTCTTGCACGTTTTGCGAGCTGTAAGACTTGCTTGCCAAACCGTTTGCCACTGGCGCTAAGTCTTGTCTGCATCTCTATAGATCCAAGCTCAGAAGTTGATAGTGCAAGTGCGAGCAGGTGAAGGTTGAACAACTCGTTCTGACGATCATCTGGCTCATTTGAGTCAACTGAATGCCCGGATATATCTGGGTGAAAGTGTACGAGACTCGTAGGGTTTTTGGGAGACCTAAGGAGGGTGTCGTATACGCCGATAGGCCAAAAAACGGTACCATCTGCTTTCCTTGCTGCAAACTTGTAACTTCTTGGCCGGTATTCAGTCATAAAGCCCTGAGCATCATAGTCAGCTATCCTGCCGCTCGGGCAGACAATAAGCACGTTATTATCACCTTGCGCTTTTGGTTCCATGATTTCATTTAAATTGTTTTTAAAGATATCTCCCTGTTTTTTAAGCCAATCTTTCACCGTATCAGGTGCATCATCAACGCTTCCAGTATTAGTCCCAGTGAGCAGTAAGTTATTAAGCCCAACTCCCAAGTCAAAAGGAGAAAACGTTTCACCCGCGACAGCATAATCAAATAACATTGGTCGTGGCCCGACGGTGCTATAGAATTTCTGAGCCACTTCTGAGCTGAATGGCTGGTTTAATGTTCTCACAGTTATATATGGCGTTGCAATTGAAGGGTGTGGGGCAAGAACTATAATCGGTGTTTTATCTCGTTGCTCATGAAATTGTTCAGCAGCAATTCGCCGTCTTTCCGATATAAGCGCAGGAATAACTATTCCGCTTTCTTGGATTACAAAATCTTCTTTGTAGTTAGGTATAAGAAATTCGCCAGCTATATCAACTAGCTCGTGCAAGCCAGGAGTAAATTCTGCTACACCGTTCGAGAATGAGCTCAAATGATTCACGCCGATTGCATGGGGCTCTTTTTTCTCGGTTTGATTTTGAAAATACCAAACTACTTCAGGGGGTACAAATGACTCTACAGATGACATATAATAGTAATTATAAACTAAAAATTTAATATATCAACCGCTGATAAAAATACTAT
>CAYNWE010000060.1:0-6944 GCA_964400855.1 uncultured Candidatus Saccharibacteria bacterium | reverse complement strand
GCAACTATACCAATGAGATATTAGTAGCTAAAGCTATGGAGTTGAGCGTGCCACAGTGTGAAAATTACGAAGATTCATATATACAAAGCGCAGTCTTGGCTTTGGCGGTCAGCGTGACAGATCTCGAGGGTGATTTTGGGCCCGCAATAGAATATTTAGTAACCACTCAACCTGGCATCCCATTGGGAATTATTTCGAGCATGATGAGAACTCATGATAGAACAATTGAAAGTGCGGAGGCGATGAAATAGCATGAGTCACGAGATGCGAGTAGCGAGTGGCGAGATGGAGGCTGTACAGGCTGCTGTTGAGTTCGTACCTTATGATATGCCTGAGGTAGTTGTGGTTCATGGCCCGAGTGCAAGCGGTAATGATATTTTCACGGTTATTCAATCCACAAGTATTATTAATGCGCCTTACACTATTCGTACATTTGTGGACACTCATCCACGAGAAAACGTCCATAACGATGAGTTAAGACAGCGTGCCTTTAGCGCAGCGCATTTGTTTATTGAGCAAAGCTTGTTCTATGAAGGTTCAGACGATTCTGAATTAGCAGAAAGATCGCAGAGTTTTTCGTCAGCGCCACACACTACCTGGTTGTTTGAAGGTGATTCTCTGCATACTTTGTTAAGTGCTGCTGGCCATAACAGGCTTGCATTAGTTCATTTGAGTAGGTTAGCGACTCAGAATGAGGGTATGAGGAGATGAATATAATAGATTCATATATTAATTACGGTGAAAGAAAGCTTGGACAAAGTTTTCCTGATGCTGCAAGCCTCCCGCCGCAAATCGACAATATGGACCCTGTTGTTGAACCGCTTTTATCACGTGAGCAGAGCGCGTTTCTTGCAAGAACAGCTTTAGCAATGGGTAAAAATGCAGTTGCGAATGTTATGCACCCAGTAAACACAGTCCGTTCAGCACTAGAGGCGGCGGCTGGAAGCGAATATCCAACTAGAGATAGGGTGAAGGCTTTAGTAGCAGGAGACTGCGATACGCAAAACGAGATTGACAATGAGGTTGGATGGAGACGAAGGAAGTGGTGGAAAGATTTGAAACACAAGAACGGATTAACACAAGCACTACAACAAGGAGAAACAAGATGAGCACAGCAACAGCGAATAAAACAGGAACAGGTCGAGTCACCCAGGTGGTGGGTGTGGTTGTCGACGTCGAGTTTGACGGCGAATTGCCAGCAATTTACGACGCGCTAACTTTTGAACTAGATGGTAAGACTGTGTATCTAGAAGTCGCACAGCATTTGAGCGAATCTTCTGTACGTACAGTTGCGCTTGGTGGTACAGACGGCTTGACACGCGGCACAAAAGTAACTGCAACTGGAACGCCGGTGCAAGTACCAATCGGTCCTGAGACACAAGGTCGTATGTTTAACGTCGTTGGTGACCCGATTGACGGCAAGCCTGCTCCAAAGGGCAAGCGAGCATCTATCCACCGTGAACCACCTGCTTTGTCAGAACTTTCTGGTAAAACTGAGATTTTAGAAACAGGTATTAAGGTTATCGATCTCATCTGCCCGGTTACTAAGGGTGGTAAAGTTGGTTTGTTTGGTGGTGCTGGTGTCGGTAAGACTGTTTTGATTACTGAGCTTATTAACAACATTGCGAAGTTCCACAGTGGTAACTCTGTGTTTGCAGGTGTAGGTGAGCGTACCCGTGAAGGTAACGACCTCTACCACGAAATGGCAGAATCAGGTGTGTTGGACAAGACATCACTTGTCTTCGGACAGATGAACGAGCCACCAGGAGCACGTTTGCGCGTAGGTCTCTCAGGTCTCACGATTGCAGAAGGCTTCCGTGACGAAGGAAAAGACGTGCTTTTGTTCGTTGACAACATCTTCCGATTTACCCAAGCTGGCTCTGAAGTGTCTGCCCTCCTTGGCCGACTACCGTCAGCTGTAGGCTATCAGCCAAACTTGGCTACCGAAATGGGTGGCTTACAGGAGCGTATTACTTCTACTAAGAAAGGTTCAATTACTTCAGTACAGGCTGTCTATGTGCCAGCTGACGACGTGACAGACCCAGCGCCTGCTACGACATTTGCCCACCTCGACTCAACCATCGTGTTGAACCGAGCACTCACCGAACTTGGTCTCTACCCTGCTGTAGACCCGCTTGACTCGAGCTCAACGATTCTTGACCCTGAAGTTGTCGGTGACGAACACTACAATGTTGCACGTGAAGTACAAAGAATTTTGCAAAGATATAAGGACTTGCAAGATATCATCGCTATCTTGGGTATGGAAGAACTATCTGACGAAGATAAGAAGACGGTTGCCCGCGCACGACGTTTGCAACGATTCTTGACTCAGCCGTTCTTCGTAGCTGAAATCTTCAGTAACATCCCTGGTCAGTATGTGAAATTGTCTGACACTATTAAGACCTGCCGAGAAATCCTAGATGGTAAGCATGATGACCGTCCAGAAAGTGATTTCTATATGCAGGGTGGAACGGTTAAAGGAGCAAAATAGTGGGAAATAACGGCTTTGGCGGTCGCGGCGAATTCAATCCTCTTAATCCAGAGGGTGAACGCACGCAAGCTGGTTCTTTCGTTGAGGCTGCACTTTTGACGCCTATATTGGTGGGTGCTGGCTTAGCTATTGCTGGCATCGAAGCAGCTCGTGGTGGTTACTGGAAGGCTAAACATCGACTTCAGAGTTTAAACGGGTTAGCTATCATGTCTGCGCTTGGAGCAGAATCTTGGCGAGCAGCCCCACAGCAATTAGATGTGAATCCAACTGAGCCAATAACGCCACTACCGGAGGAGCAATCATGATTCATTTAGAACTCGTCACATTAACAGGTGTTAAGTTGCGCGAATCAGTGCACGAGGTGTTGTTGCCGACACCACAAGGCCAGATTGCCGTTTTTGAGGGACACGCCCCGCTCGTCAGTACTGCTGTAACTGGTGTTATCAGTGTGCGTCGCAAGAGTGACCACCCAGATGACATGATGGAGCACTACGCTATAGATAGCGGTGTGATTGAAGTAGCTGACAATACGGTACGTGTGTTGGTAGACGAGGCTGATAAAGACTCAGACGTGAGCGCGAAAGAAGCAGAAGAAGCGCTCGAAGCTGCTAAGAAGCTACGTGCTGAAGCACGTGACCAAGTGTCACTCGATAAGGCCCAAAGCCTTGTAGACCGCCAAACGTCTCGCTTGAAGATTGCAGAACTCAAACGCCGCTCCCGCCGATAATATTTTTGACATATAATAATTTATCGAAAGATTATTCTATTTCAATGGTGAGTTGTTTTTCGACTTTTTCTGAGTCATTTTCAAACGCTGATTTGTCTTTATTGAAAAGTAATACTTCAAAAACAACGTCCCCATTGTGTTTGGCGAATAATGCTTTGTCGCCAACATTGAGTGTCTGATTCACCTTTACGGTTGAATCAAGCTTTGACACCATATCAAGACCGCTTATGCTCTTGATTATTCCTTCGCTTCTTGCGTATATGTTGTACATCGCAGTATAGCCAAGTGGTTCTGACGGTACGTCAACCGGCAAGTTGAGTCTGTTAATGATGTCATTTGCGATATGGTTGATACCATATCCGTACTCGTATATATCGTGTCGATAGCCACCGATACGTGGTCCAAGTTCTATTATTTTCCATCGACCATCATGCAGGCGCATAAGTTCAACATGTGCAGTGATAGATCGTACCCCAAGCGCCTGACAGGCAGCAAGCGTTGCTTCTATGCAAGCGTGCTCGTCTACGCCTTGGACTGGCGTTTTACGAACATAGCCAAAGAAATCGTCGTAGCCTACTTTTTTACCTGTGATGACTTCGACGATTGGTGCGCAGGTGCCAACCCCACTGTTGTCGACATATACATCAACAGAAAACATATCTCCGTTCATGAATTCTTCAGCGAGGAAGAACGGTTTTTGTCGTTTTATCCATGTGTCGTATGCTTCCTGTATATGTAGGAAGCCTTTGCGTAGCGCATTCTTTAGTTCGGCTCGGTTATGGACGAGGGATACGAGTAATGCTCCTTCAAGCCCTGAAGGTTTGATGATCATTGGGTAGTTTATATTTGATTCAATATTTTTGATAGTTTCAAAGGTGTCGTCGTGCGCTTCAACGTATATAGGTACAAGCGATGGATCGAAGGCTTCGAGCATCTCACGCATGAGTTTCTTTTCGGTTGACCAGAGGAGTGAGCTCTCTGTCGGTAACGGTAGCTCTGGAAAATAAGGGATTATCTTGCTGAATTCCAAAATAGAATTTTCATATTGGCACACGATACCGTCAATTTTTACGCCTGCCTCTATGATTCCCTCTCGGATTGAATGTGGATCGTCGAAATCGATGGTAATAAAACGAACTTTATCTAAGTGGTCAACCTGTCCGTTTCTAACCGTGATGCGCTCTACAATCTTTTTGTCTACGAATACGATAGGCGTAATAGAAATTTCTTTTTCAGATTGTAGTTTTTCTAATGCGACAAAAGTAGCTGGCCGTACTGCGTTGATGAACAGAACATTGTAATGGGTGTGCATATAGCTGAATGTTGGTTCTTAAAAAATGAATTTACTGTTTAATTCTATTGTTATGAAGTCATTTTACACTAAAACGTGATATTTCTCACATTTTTTACTTGACTTTTTATGAATATAATTATACTATCTTATCGAAAGTTTGGCAATTAATTTTGACCACAATAATAAATCAAGGCCGATAACCAATCATTTAACCTGAAAAAACAATGAAAAACATCGCTATACTAGGTGTATCTGGCCGTCAATCTGCTATCGTTTGGAAACTCTCTCAGTCTAACAATGTTGATAAAATCTATTTTATTCCAGGCAATATACTAGCTGTGCCTAAAGTAGAGCGAGTTGCAATTGATTATCATGATTGGGAAGCGATAGATAGCTTCTTAAAAGATAAAAACATCGCATATATCGTACCGGACGGCGGGGATATGTATGCTGAAGGTGTTGTTGATTTCTTTACAGAGCGTGGGTATAGAGTGTTCGGTCCAAACAAACTTGCGAGCAAAATTGAGCATTCGAAAACCTTTTCTAAGACTTTTATGAAAAAATATGGGATACCGACGGTTGATTTTTATTCGTTTGATGATTACGAAATGGCAATAAAACATATTGATTCAATAAAGAAGTTCCCAGTTGTTATGAAAGCTGATGGACTTGTGAGGGGTCGAGGTGTGTCCATAGTGCGCTCAAAGCAAAAAGCGGTTGAGTTCTTGGAAGAGTTATTTTTAGAAAAAATTTATGGTGATGCCGGCCTTCGCGTGGTTATCGAAGATTTTGCAGTAGGACCTGAGGTATCGCTTCATGTCATAAGTGACGGCAACAGCTACAAAATATTACCGCTTGCGCAAGATCATAAACCGCTGCTGGAAGGTAACAAAGGACCGAATACCGGTGGTATGGGGACGTATGCTCCTGTTGATTGGGTACCAGAAGCATTGATTGCTGAGATTGAAGAACGCATTGTTAAGCCGACATTTAGCGGTTTGGTTTCTGAAGGTATCGACTTCACAGGCCTGTTATTCCCTGGTCTCATGCTGACTGAAGACGGCCCGGTTGTTCTCGAGTACAATGCTCGTTTTGGTGCACCAGAAACGCAAAGTTTGATGATGATTATAGAGAGCGATATGGACGATCTCTACGAAGCGGTACTTGAAAAAAAATTAGACTCTTTTGATTTGAAATGGAAAAATCTGCACGCAGCAACCGTAGAAATTGTCTCCAAGGGTTACCCAAAAGACTTGCGGGGGACTCATTCAGAAGTCACCATTCACCCTGCTCAATTTGACGGCGAAATATTTTTAACTGGAGTCGAAGTAGTTGACGGAAAGCTCATGAGCAATGGAGCGAGGAACGCGTCAGTTTGTGGCTACGGAGAAACACTGGAAGATGCCTTACATGAAGTATACAAGGGCGTCGCTGCGATAGATTTCACCGGCAAATATTTCCGAGGTGATATCGGCAGACTTGATAATCAGATCCCCAAAAAATAATCACTAACGCGTTTACAACTGCGGGTTTCGTTTTCTCATGTAATAAATATCACCAAAAACTATCATCCTGTTGACGATAGCGATATACTAAACCTGTAAACTTAAGCACTGTTAGTTTACGGCAACAGTGCAAAGAAGGAGAGTTAAAAATGTTTTCAAAAGATAAATTACGCCTGATAGTGGCGGAGTTCATGGGCACGGCGATGCTGGCAAGTGCAGTGTTGGTCGTCGGTAATTTGTTTGCACTCGGGACGGCTGCTTGGTACGGTGCGTTAACTGCAGGTGTCGCGCTTAGTTTAATTGTCAGCATATTTGGCTATGTATCTGGTGCGCATGTGAATCCTGCGGTTACCATTGCTCTTTGGACGTTGCGAAAGATTCAAACAACAAATGCGATTGTCTATATTGGTGCACAAATGCTTGGTGCAGCTGCTGCATTGTTGTTCTTTAACTATGCAACGGGCGTCTCGCTTGCTGCTGCAGATTTAGGCAGCTTTAGCTGGACGATCTTTTGGGTTGAAGCTGTTGGGGCTGCGTTGTTCGGTATGGGTATCGCTGCAGCGGTCGCACAGAAGCTTGAAGGCTACCATGCAGCGTTTACGATTGGTTTGTCACTCACATTTGGCTCACTCGTCGCTTCTACGGCTTCTGCAGGCTTCTTGAACCCTGCCGTCGCACTTGCGAATAATTCATGGAACCGCACGCTCGCAATTGCCCCTGTCGTCGGTATGGTGATTGGGATGCAAGTATACATGGCACTTGTTGCGCCGAGTGAATCTGCTAAGAAGAAAAAGAAATAATAGAAGTAGACTGTAGACAGCTTTTAGTTTAAGCACGAAACTCTAAGAACGAAATTCGAAATTTGCTGTACGAAGCAATACGTACGACAACTAATAAAATATCGCTCCTTCGTCATGGTTAGAGCGA
>CAYNWE010000059.1:0-7023 GCA_964400855.1 uncultured Candidatus Saccharibacteria bacterium | reverse complement strand
TACCTGGTGACAATGACATAGATCTGGATGTGTTGTGTGACAAAAAGGACCTAGAATTTAACACGAAATTACTTTCAAAAGTCTTAGGTGCACCAAAAGAAATAATTAACGATGACATAACTAAATGGGAGTTTACGTATCGCGGACTAGTCGTGGACTGTATTCTCTCTGATCCAAACTACTCACATGTAAACAGGCAAAAGAAGATTTTTGAAATCTTACAGTCTAGCCCGGAAATACAAAAGAAATATATTAGCATAAAACAAGAATGTGACGGAAAACCATATTCATACTACAAAGAGAAAAAAGCTGAATTTTTTGACGAAATAAGCAAATTTGCTTCGTAGTTATTGAACAGGACTAACTGTATAATAAAGCCATGTTTAGAAAACGTAACGAACGTCGACGCATGCGAGAGATAGCGGCAAAATACCCGCTCTACCCTTTTGAAGATTTGGCAGATCATGAAACGCGGCAGCAGGCGGTTGAGTATCTGCGTACGCGGCCACTCGATCCTGTTCCAGGTGAAAGTGAGTAGGTGGTACGTAGCATGACGCTACCTGACCGACGCCTGTCGTTCCCTGACCAACGTCTCTGGCAGTGATTGCAAGAAACAGATGTGCCGAACGAACAAGATGAACGGCTCAAAGCATTACTACTCGGCTTGTCTCATACTGCGATTAGCGGAGAATTCACATCAGATGCTAAATTTTAGTTTTTGTCGATAACTTGGTTGACGTAGTTGACGAGTTCTTTGGGTGTAATCTCTGCTTTTATCAGGTAACCATCTGCCATTGATTCGATTTTGGCACGGGTTTCTTCTTTTTGGTCTAGGTTGGTGGTGATAATTATCTTGCTCGTCATAGGTGGGACGACGTTTTTGTCTTTCATTTTATACAGCATGTCGACCCCATTCATGGTTGGCAACATGATGTCTAGTAGAATTACGTCGTAGTGTTTACTGACTGCTTCACGGAGCGCTTGTTCGCCGTCAGTAGCAGTAACCACTCTATAACCTGCTTTTGTCAGTGCCCGTGTGTAAAGTTCAGAAATAAAGCGTTCATCTTCAATGATAAGAATTGATATTTCCTCGTGTGGTGGTGGCGTTAGTTGCGTGTAGGGGTCTTGTACATCCATATTATTGCCTGTTCAACGAATGGTTTTTAATCCAGCCGTGAGCTCCTCTCATAATACCATCTTCGTTAGCAGCTTGTTCGTGCTTGACACTGTCAAATGGTTGCAAAGTGAAGCTAAACACACTTCCCTCGCCTTCCTTGCTGCGCACCCAGATATTGCCACCATGCGCTGAAACAATTGCTTTTGACAAATATAGTCCAAGCCCTGTACCGCTGATTTGCACTCGACTTTTGTGGCTGCGGTAGTATTTCTGAAATAAGTCTGGCATGACTGCTGCCGGTATGCCGATGCCAAAATCCTGCACAGAAGTTTCAACCATGCCGGATTGATTGAGCTTTGACTCCAGCACGATTCGGTTGCTTTTGTCTGAGTATTTTATCGCGTTGTCGACAAGATTGTTGATCACTTCATGAATACTAATTCGGTCGACTGCAACCGGTGGGATATTGGGGTCAATTTTAGTCTCAATATGTATGCCATGCACTCCTGCCCGAAGCGAAAGGTCGTCAACTGCTAGTTTGACAATATCTGCCCAATTGTAGGACTGTAGTTTGAGCACGAGTTGGTTTTCTTCAACTCGTGCAACGTTTAAGATATTACCGACAAAAGCAGTCAGCTGCTGCGCACTTGCTTGCATTTTATGCATGAAACCGGTGAGCTCTGGGGTGAGCGTTGGACCCACTTCGTCTTCAAAGACTTCAATATACCCACGCATGATTGTAAGTGGCGTGCGGAGTTCGTGTACCGCGAGTGCGACGAAGCTCGTTTCTTGGTCGTCACGCGAATATTGTTCTGTACGGTCGAAAAGTGCAAGAAACGTTTCACTGCCGCTGTGGTTGCCCTTTGCAAAGTTTGCTACCAAGTCGAACTGTTTTACTGTTTCACCTGCGCCGTCAAGTAAACGGACACGGTCCCATTGTCTCGTACTGTTGATGGTGTTTTCTTGTTTATCTTTAAGCCATAGTTCAAACGTTTCTTCTGTTTTAAAAGCAAGTTTTAATGTGTCGTAAAGGGGCTTCCCCAAGCAGGATTGCTGCTCTACGCCGATGTATTCTGCTGCAGCCTTGTTCATAGCAGTAATTGTCTGCTGCACATCTATACCGATAATTGGCACTCCAATGTACTCTATTGCGGTTTTTTGTAAGAGTGTCTGTGGCGCAGATTCGCTTGGGAGTGCTGAGTCAGTTGATAGTGTATCTGATTGAGAAGTCATACTTGCTAGGTCATAGATTTGTGATGCAAGTGAAGTAACCATTTCTCGACCAATTTTGAGTGATTCAGGATTTGGTGCAACACCGCCACGGGCGGTATGACCTGCGTAAATGACAATATCTGCAAGCATACCAAGCGGTTTAAAGCAGATTCGTATGATGAGATGTGTCACGAAGTACAATAACACTGCCATGATGGTCACATACGAGGCAATGAACATGGTGTCGTCAGCAATGAATGTGGTCGACAGAGCATTCCAAAGCAGCAAACTTACTCCAATAAATGCCAATAGAATAATAAAGAGCGGAAGAAGTAGTTGGCGAGTAATGTTTTTTTTGAAATCCATAGTGAGTTTACGGAGTATAGGTAACTCGTCCTTCTGGAATCGCAGTGATCCATTTTTGCCCGGCGACGAGCGGGAATGGTTCGCCGGCGACAGTTTTAAGTAGTAAAGATGCACTGTCGCTCGCTTTTTCCCAGATAGCGTCTGTGGCAGTTCCTTCTTGGAAAATGAGCGCTTTACCGCTGCCGATATTGTTGTACACGCTGTGGACCCCATCTGGGTGAATGCTGTAACTCATGTACAGAGCTATGACTGCATGTGGTGCAATTTGTTTGCCGCTTTTTTCGTCAGTATGTGGCGTGCCAGCCATGGTGCGGGCATAGAGTTTTGTCTCCGGGCTGTAGAGGTAGCTCGTGTCGTACAGTGGGCTTGAAATGTCAAAAGAGATGCTGGTAGCTGGGCTTGGACCAAGCGCATTTTTATTCTCTTCGGTAAGTCGCGTGAAAGGTTCGAAAGTGCTTGTCGTAAAGCCTTTTTCTGTACGTAGTTGGTCAATTTTTGCCGTACTTGAGTAGACATTGTGCGGTGCGTAACGGTTGCTGACACGTGAAGCGATTCTATCGCCATACACACCATGGTCAAGATCTTTAACCCCAATAGCTTTTATTAGAGTAAGTGCTTCTCCACTTCCACCACTATGCACATAACCAGCGTCATAGCCTGCTGCCCAGCGGACATAATAGGGTCGTGCAGATCTGATGGGGCCAATATAGTCAGGTTGTGATTCCTGAAAAAGGGCGAGAAACCGTGTGATTCCACCCTCAGCAATCGCTTCAAAAACGATACCTGCATCATAAAGTCCCGCTTGTGGACGTGCGTCAATACTGTTTTCAATCATGACACCTGTAATAGGTCGTTTCGTGAGCTCTTCGGGTACTTCGACTCCAGTGAGTGGCGAATAGAATTTTGGCGCTTCGGGCGGCACGTAGTTTGACACAACGACTGGTTCTGGGTTTGGCTCAGCTGGTGTTGGTCCAAAAAGTGTAAGTGCCCCTATGCCAAGTGCGAGGACGGCAAGGCTGATACCGCTGACCGCAATAAGATGCTTCTTAGTTGGTCTTTGGAATAAGTGCACTTTTAGGCTGTTTAGAGAAAACGATTTTTTAGGTGGTGTAAAGCTGCTGACGCTGTCGTCGGGCGGCGATACAACAGTCCCAAAACTAGTTTTTTTGTATTTAAAAAGCATAGTAATTATGCTTATTTTACGTTGTTTTATTCTTAAAAACAATACGGTGTTACAATAGATGTAAATCATTAACAAAATTGCGAGAGAGTTTTAGGTCGAATATGACGCATGAGGTGAAGCAAAGAATTGTAAAATTATTGGTTGGCGATGTGGTTGTACAAACACGTGCAGTGATTGAAAAGTATTATCCAGTTCGAACACTTGCAGCGAATGCGGAAGTGACCCGTCTCTGCCCTTCTCCGACCGGTTTTGTGCATATCGGTACTATCTTTACGGCAATGATATGTCAGTATGTGGCTCGCCAGAGTGGTGGTGTGTATATGTTGCGAATTGAAGACACTGATAAGAAGCGTGAAGTAGAAGGCGCAAAAGAGCTCATCGCGTCGCAGTTGCGCGCGTTTGGCGTGTCGCCTGATGAAGGACTTCAAGCTGACGGTACTACCTCCGGGGACTATGGTCCGTATGTGCAAAGCGAGCGCCAGGCATTGTATTTGGCGTTTGCAATTGAGCTACTTATGAACGACCGTGCCTATCCTTGTTTTGCGAAACCCGAAGAACTGCAGGCAGCGGTGGCTGATCAGCAGTCGAAAAAGTTACGTCCTGGGTACTACGGTGAATGGGCGCTGTGGCGGGATCGGTCAGACGAAGATGTTATTGCTGCGTTAGACGCAGGTACGCCGTTTGTGCTGCGTTTTAAGTCGCAAGGCGCTCATGATAAGCGTGTGACTTTTGAAGACGTACTCAAGGGCCATATGGAGCTTCCAGAGAATGACCTTGATGTGCCGTTGATTAAATCTGATGGGTGGCGGCTCCCTACTTATCACTTAGCGCATGTCGTTGATGATTATTTAATGCGCGCAACAATTATATTGCGCGGCGAAGAATGGTTACCGAGCACCCCACTCCACCTTGAGCTATGCGACGCACTTACTATCCCGCGTTTCCGATACGGGCATACCCCAGTTATTTCAATTATTGACCCGAATGGTGGCGGAAAACGGAAGCTGTCGAAGCGAAAAGATCCTGAGGCTGATGTGGCGTTTTGGTTGAAACAAGCGTATCCGATGAAAGCCATCAAAGCCTATTTACTCGGGCTCGCTAATTCGAACTTTGAAGAATGGTACCGAGAGCATCCAGATGCAGATTTAGATGAGTTTGAATTCAGCTTAGAGCGCTTGAAGACCTCTCGTTCCCCGCTACTGGATATGAAAAAAGTCGAAGATTATGCTAAGGACGTAATTGCTCGTATGCCTCAGGAGCATTTTAATAAAGAAATCTTGAGCTGGTGCGAGCTGCACGACCGCAGCCTGTACGATGCGATGATGGCAGACCCAGCGTACACAAAAGCGGTACTGGCTATTGAACGTGATGGAGAAAAACCGAGAAAAGATGTCGCTAAATGGTCCGATGCCACAGTGCAATTTGGGTATTTTTACGATGCTATATTCGGCGATATGAAAAAAGAACAATCAGAAGTCTCGGCGGAAGATGTCGCGAGTGCCCAAGCGGCTTTTTTGTCGACATATGATCCAACCGCAGACAAAGATACGTGGTTTGAAAATATGAAGGCGTCTGCTGTCAAAGTGGGCTATTGCCTAGATCGAAAAGAACTAAAAGCACACCCTGAAAAATTTAAGGGTGGCATCGCAGACTTTGCTGGCATTATTCGTTTGCAGTTGACAGGTAAATCTCGCACCCCTGATCTCTGGACTATTATGCACATTATGGGTGAGGCCCGAGTCGGTAAACGACTCACTAATTCCTAGCGATTCGACCCTCACTGTCAGTAGAATGCATTGCTGTTTGATGGCTTAATAGTGAGAGTAACTATATACTTGCAGCGATGCGCACGAGCTGATCTGTTGTCATGTCTGAGTTGCCTTCAACCTGGTACCATATGCCGTTATCTACCCATGTTGCATTACTACCATCGTAGATATAGAGCGTTCTGCCGCGGTCAATATATGTCTGATACTGCTTATTTTCAGCGACGACGTAGTTTGCGAGCAATGCGTCACTATTCCAGTTACTTTCTTTCTGCATAATAGAGTAAGATCGGTCGTCGGTATTTGAGGCGAAAGTTATCGCGACTTGGCCACTACTGTACTGTATTGGTCCTTTAAAACTAAATCCTGATGGTTTATAGCCAGGCATGTTAGCGTCTATTCCTGCTCGGGCAGCTGCCACGCGCATAGACAGGTTCGGTACGTTCTGTACCGCGAAAAAGCCAAACAGCAGGACAACTGCAAGCACTGAGGTGCTCACTGCCATCGCACGCGGTGTAATACCAAGCTTGTGTGCAAGTTTACGGCGTTTTGTTCGCTTTTGTACGTGGTGGGCAGGCTGTTCGTGTGCATTCGCGTGTGCAAGGGCTTTATGTACTGCAAGTGCTGAAGCTTGACGATTTTTGTGTGATTGTATAGCTGGAACAGGTGCTTGTTGTGGCGCTTGAGCATCTTTGTGTGCGACAGGTTGTTTAACTGGGAGAGGGGTAACCTTTTTTACGACTGAGCTTTTTGCGTGGTTTGAGCCATACTTTGAGACAAGTGGGCTTTTAGCAGTCGTGGCTGCTACTTGTTGTCGATGAGCAGATGGTGCGGCCGTTGGTTTATGGATAGGGCTTGCTGTGGTTGCGACTGGTTTGCTATGTGCGACAGGTTTTTTGACTGCATTTCGCATGAGCGTCTGTGACTTTTGTACATGCTTGGTATGTTTTACTGGCGTCCGGCGGGTAAAACCGTCGAGGACTGCGCCAGTTGGATGCGGTGCCGTTACCGTCGTTGGCTGTGCGGATGCGGTCGGTGCTTGAGAAGCGTGCTCTGCTTTGATCATGCGACCAGTCACTGCATCGTATTTTTTGCCGTTGATTTCAATGACATCTCTGTGTTGTGTACCCACGCTTATACCTTCTTTTTACCCTTGTTCATATAATCGTAACTTGAATAACTAACTTTGGCAAGACTAAACGGTTGGTAATACGGTACAATATATTGCATAGGTTAAAAACGAACATATGGATTATCTAGACCCCACTATTAAAAAACGTAAGAAAACGCAATTGCTCGTCATGTATGCATTACTTGGAGTTGCTATAGCGATTGCGACGGTGGTTGTTGTCTATAACGTCAATGGGTATTCAATAGAC
>CAYNWE010000058.1:0-7032 GCA_964400855.1 uncultured Candidatus Saccharibacteria bacterium | reverse complement strand
AAATCATTTATACATATTTATTGACGGTCCCTGTGTTCTTTGCAATTGATATGGTGTGGCTTGGTGTCATCGCAAAAGACCTTTACCAAAAACAAATTGGTCACTTACTTGCCCAGACAGTGAATTGGCCTGCAGCTGTTATTTTTTATCTAATTTATATTTTCGGAATTATCTTTTTCGCCGTGTTGCCTGGAGTAGAAAAAGACTCACTTCGCACAGTGATGGTAAATGCTTCATTATTTGGTGCTATGGCATATGCTACTTACGATCTCACTAATCTTGCAACGCTAAAGAATTGGCCAACGTCAATTGTATTCATAGATATAATTTGGGGAGCAGTACTCACGACGCTTGTAGCGACGGCGAGTTACTACATTGCACTATGGGTTCGATAATACTCTTTTCTGCCATTGTGGTGTTCGTGTATATGTCGCTGTGGGCAGTGTACGCTATTATCAAGCAACGTAATGATATCGCAGATGTTGCCTGGGGGCTCGGGTTCTTTACGCTTGCAACAGCTTTATTTATTCGAGATGATAATCCAGAGAGCAAGTCGGTTATTGCACTCGTTATGATAGGCGCGTGGGCAATACGCCTTGCGACTCACATTGCTATTAGGCGTGCAGGGAAGGGCGAAGACGGCCGTTATGTCACCATGCGGGAGGGTTGGAAGTTTAAGCGCTTGCAAGCCTATACTAATGTGTTTTTGACCCAGGGGTTCCTGCTTCTCGTTGTAGCGACTCCAATCATGCTGTTTTTTTATGATGATTCGAATACACTCGAGTGGTACAACCTGCTCGGTATAGTTGTGTGGGCGGTAGGACTCACCTTTGAAGCCGTAGGTGACTACCAACTCAGTAAATTTTTGAAAAACCCTAAGAATAAGGGCAAAACAATGCGCTACGGACTATGGAAATTCACACGTCACCCCAACTATTTTGGCGAAATAAGTCTTTGGTGGGGGTTTTATCTGTTTACGCTCGTGACCCCATTTTGGTACCTCGGGCTTATCGGTCCAATTGCGATCACCTACCTGATAATCGGTGTATCAGGCATCCCGATGCTTGAGAAACGCTACATAGGCAACAAAGAATATGAAGCCTATCAGAAAACGACAAGTGCGTTTTTCCCGCTGCCTCCTAAATAGGGAAACATGCCGTTAATTATTTAAGACGTGTCGTGTCGAATGTCGCTTGTTTTGTTGCAACTCGTCGGTCAAGCTTATCCATGAGATTATCTGCAAGATCAAAGAAATACTTAACACTATTTACATCCGAGAATTTATAATTGCTAATTATGTGTAGGTGATTTTCTACAATTTCAATATCATATTTATGTCCTGTATCTATCATAATTTTCATCATATCAGGACTTAAGATTCGTAAAGTGTCTACTGCTGGAGCTTTCGAGTACACCCTAAAAAACTTATCAAAATCTCCCTCAAGACTAATTCTTGAGTCGTTATTAAAAAAATGACCGATGTTGCTAACAAATGGATTATTACTTAGGCTATCCAGGACAATATGCGGGTACTCATTCGCGAGTTCAATTTTCATAATAGTGTAAAGACCCTCCAGGTAAGGGTTGAAAAGTGAAAATTTAATGTCTTTATATTGTCCGCTGATTATATTGCTCGCTACAATCCCTTGTTTTTCCGAGCCGATAATGCCGCCGAATTGAATTTTTTTCGCCTCACCATTACTACTGATGCCGTATTGATATTTAAACCCGTTTCCAATAGCAAAATTTGACAAGCGAATTGCTGAATAGCCGCTTTTTTCTATAAACTTTTTAACTTTTTTATAAATCAGCGGTGAAAGCAAAATTGGTACTATGAAAATTCCCGTTATCGTCACTATGAATAAAGTGACTAATGTGGCACCAAAAGTGTTTGAGAACGCCGGTATGTCCGTATCCGGGTGCTGTACCGCAACTGGAGTTTTTTTCTCAAGTGGGCTGTAGTCAATCATTTCAAATCAATGGTAGCATAATATATCACCAAGCAAGGTGAAATATCCAGAATAATATATCAAGTCCTATGGGTAATAAGACTATTTAGCGAACTTCAGCTCGAATCCTGGATAGTAATATTAGGAGAAATAAAAAGCCACCACTTTTTAAGTGATGGCATTAACTTCTCTTGGTACACGCGGACGGATTCGAACCGCCGACCCTCTGTTCCGAAGACAGATGCTCTATCCAGCTGAGCTACGCGTGCATATTTTTATTATTTCAAAATATTATACCTCATTTTCTTCTTTAAATCGAGTATGAGTTCGTTTTTTGCATTCTAGGCAGTAGACATTTTTTATTGATTTTAACGTTTATACTATTGAAATATACATAACCATCAAGCTATACTTGTTATGTATCATTTTAAATTAAAAAAATGGTGGGAGTAGAGGGTAAAATCATGACGCAAGTCGTTAAAAGAAATCTAATGATGTTAGTAGCAGTAATTGCAACGAGCGTACTATTTGTCGTATTTGGAGCTCGCGTGTCAGCACAAGAAGTGCAGGCAGATGGCACAATTGTCGAAAGTACAGAACAGCAAGTACAAACCAATACTGGTGACGAAGCAGTAGAAGCCGTACCAACTGAAGAAACAACAGTTGAAGCCACTGAAACGACCGAAGAGCCGTCTGCAGATGATGCGTATTCGTTCACTGCACAACCTGGTGACAGTTATACAAAAATTGCCCGTAAAGCCGTACAGATTTACGGTTTCGACAACACTGTTGAACTTTCAGGAGCGCAAATTGTCTTTCTTGAAACAAATCTTACCATCCTTGCAGGCTCACCAGAGCTTGAAATCGGTGAAGCAGTTTCTATAAACAAGGCAACCATTACTGAATGGGTTGAAAAAGCAAAAGCACTCACTGACGTTCAAAAAGCAGCATGGCAGGTATATGCTGACCGTGTTGACTTCAATACTGACAACGTAGGCGAAGCTCGTAGCTAAACAGTAGCTGTAGATTTAAAAAGGGCTCTACTCTGGAATGAGTGGAGTCTTTTTGTGTTTAAAAATAAAATAGTAAAACAAGTGCAGGTAACTTTTAGCTATGGACTGTCATCTGGGGGCTATTTGCTGTAAACTGTTATCTATTGTATGAAAAAAGAACTAAATGGTGCTGAACTAGCTGGATTTATTAAAGAGCGACAGGCAAAAGCCGTACGTGGATTGCGACAGCAATGGAAAGTTGTGCCTAAACTCGCGATTATCCGCACAAATCCAGACCCGATAGTTGACAGTTATATGCGCATAAAACAGTCTTACGGTGATGACATTTTGGTAGACGTGGACGTGCACACGATTGAGCAGTCAAAAGCGCTTGAGGTAATTCACGCACTTAATGACGACATGTCAGTACACGGCATTATTGTGCAGATACCGCTGCCTGACCGTACGCAAACAGACGAAATCCTTAATGCTGTATCGATTAACAAGGATGTCGATGGGCTTGCTGCTGAAAGTCTGTTTGACGCCCCGACACCGGTTGCGATCAATTGGCTGCTCACAGGGTATGACGTGAACTATGCAGGTAAAAAGATTGTCATAGTAGGAAATGGTCGCTTGGTCGGTGCACCACTTGCAAAACTATGGCAGGCTTCAGGGTTGCAACCAGAAGTAGTCGACAAGCAAACTGAGAACCTTGCAGAAGTAACGAAAACAGCGGACATATTAGTGACTGCCACCGGTGTTGCTGGATTAATCAGCCCAGAAATGGTTCGTCCTGACGCGATTATTGTTGACGCGGGTGTCGCGACTGATGCAAACGGGCTTATTGGTGATGTTCAAGAAACTGTTCGTTTGATGCCCGGAATTTCAATCACTCCGACAAAAGGTGGTGTCGGCCCATTGACCGTCGCAGCTCTATTCGAAAATGTCATTACCGCTGCGCGCAATAGTGTTGCCGTCTAGAGACTATGTTCTGACAAAGCCAAAACATATTGCTGGAACAGGCTGCCTTTTTCTTCGAAACTTGACCATAGTACGGTGCTAGGCGCCGCAGTTGAGAGCAAACAGATACTACCGCTTGGGGTATTTTCAGCTGCCCATTTTACGGCCTCTTCCATGTCACGCGTTTCAAAAATATCAGGTTTATACTGCTCAGGTAGCCCTGCTTTGATTAATGCTCCTGTATCAGGAAAGAGGATAAGCTTCGGTATCTGCAGTAAGTACAGCATTTTTACAAGCGCGGTAAAATCGTAGTCTCTGTCGACACCGCCAAGCATCACGCACCCGATTGGGCCTTTGTTATGTATGAGCGCTTCTATCCCCGCGAGCGTCGCCTCAGGCGTTGACCCTATGGCGTCATCAACAAATGTGATGCCGCGCACTTCACGCACAGGCTGTAAACGATGACGAATAGGTTCAAATTTGTAAAACGTTGATAGTGTTGTGCCTCGGTCTACGCCGAAAAGGTCTGCAGCAGCTCGCACCATCAAGTAATTCAATTTATTATGTTCACCGATAAGTTTTGCCTTCGACATATCGACTGACTCGTTCGGATCAATCATGACTTGGCGAGCTTTGCTTTCAGCGAGCCAGTGAAGCACGACTTCAGTATCTGGGTTAAAAATAACTGTGCCAGTTTCGTCCATATGACGCATAATGTTTCGCTTTGCTTCCCAATAGAGTTCTAGCGTGCCATGGTAGTCTGTATGGTCTTTGAAGAGATTGGTGATTAGCGCAACATCGGGGCTTTGTGACAATTCTGCAAGCTGGTAGCTTGAAATTTCAATAACAAAGATAGTGTTTTGCGTCGCACCTTCAATTGCATCTAGCATTGGTGCTCCCATATTGCCGCAGAGTCGTACGTCAAACCCAGCATTCTTGAGTACTGCCGCAAGTAAGCTTGAAGTAGTCGTTTTGCCCTTTGTCCCAGTAATCGCTACTGTTTTAGCTTGCAATTGTTTTACGCAGTCGAAAAATATACGTGTTGGGGTAGTGTATGCGACAGGCATTTTTCTCCCAGGGAACCCTGCAGTTTTCACGACAATCGTGTCGCTTAGGTCTAGCGCCTTTAACTCTGCGTTCATAGCTTCACGGTTTTCGTCAGATATAAATATATTTTTGACGCTTTTTGGCGACATTTGGTTGAGACAGAACTTCTCAAAACTGAGCCATTCTTTACCCTTGCCAACAAAAACGATATGTTTGTCGCTTATTTCCGTCAGGTCAAAATTCATCGCAGTTTCTCCTCCATTTTACCTAAAAGATGATTTTGCAGTGTTTCAGGCATTGCGTGCTCGTCACTCAGGCGTAACGCACCTGCGAGCATAGCCTCGGTGTCGTTTAGTATGAGGCCTTTTTCGCGAGCTTTTTGCATGAGCACGGAGTCGTTATGCATCTCTTTGGCGGCGATCAAAGACAAACTGAGCCGTAGCTCGTGTGGCGTTCCGACGCAGTCCAAAATAGTCTCATCGCCCTTGCCTAATAGGTTGTAAAACAAGTTTTCAAGTTCAGGGACGTCCAAGAAATTTCGCCCAAATGCTTCATCGAGCGTTGCTTTTTCTACCCAAGGCGCAAGTAAAATATAGCTTGACAGTGACTTGGCACTCATGAGCCCCCATCTTGGGTGTGCTGCTGCTTCACCGTTTATTTTAAAGTGCGCATTATCACTGGTAAATACGGGTAAATAAGCAGGGAAGTGAGCAAACATCTTCGCAACAGCGATCGACGTTAGTGGTCGAACTGCACTGAAATACACGAGATGTTCTGATAAATATCTGGTGACAAATTGCTGAAAACTTGTTTCAAACTCAAGTGATTTACTCCATTGATGGTTTACTTCCATGCCTTCATGCTCAACATGCGGGATGCTTGCGCTCGATTCGTTCGCAACGACGACGTATTTGTCGCCTCGCGCAGCAGCCAGCAGACAGCCGGACAGTGCAAATATGAGTGAGATCGGGATGTGTCCATTGAGTGCACCATCGAGCTTGTTCATTTCAAGGATCTGCGGGTCGAGTTTTCGCTCTATAACGAGCAATTCAACGCGCATGACATCAGCTACAGCTTGAGCTTGACCTCTGTTTGTGCCAGTTGCCAACACAAACCCACTTACTGGCAGTGCGAGTTCTTTTAGCAGCTCTCCAGCAACAATTGAATCCTTGCCGCCACCGATACCCAGTAACACGCGTGACTGCCAGGTTACCGAGTCTACGGCATCTGGCTCGATACTGCCGTGCTGGGCACTAAACTGTGCTATATCTTTTGCGCTTCGGTTGTTTTTGTAGAGGAACTCACCAAGTCCGTTTTTAAACACGTCGTTCCAGAACGCCGCCTCTGCTGCTTCCATCGAATACGCATGGTCGATTTTGGGTGGTAAAAATGTCTTGTAGTAGCTTATACCCAAAGCAATATGGAGCGCTCGCAAGTGTCGGTCTATCGTCGGATTATCCGGCAGCGCAATCGGCATACGGATTTCTTCACTAAGCGTGAAAGAGGTTTCATTGGTGTCTACTCTATAGACAAAAGACACAGAAAAACGGTCTTCACTGACCAATATATTTTCATAAACAAATAGGGTGCCTTTCATACTTGTATTAAAGTATAAGTGTTTTGCCCCTACGATGCCAACTGCTCTTTGACGAGTTCAGCAACTTGGCGCGGTGTCATGTTAGCTTTAAGGATAAATGCTTTAACATCAAGCTCTTTGATAGATGCTGGCACTTCGGACTCACCCATGTTCGTGAGCACAATTACTTTGATGTCTTTACCCCAGTCGCTTGCACGTAGTTTAGTGAGCATTTCGTCACCGTTCATCTCGGGCATCATCAGATCAAGCAGCACCATATCGGGCTTCATGTCTTGTATGAGTGCTAACCCGAGTTTGCCGTTCTCGGCTGTTTCAACTTCGTAGCCTTCAGACTCAAACTTTATTCGGTACATCTGCGAAATAGCAGAATCATCTTCAATAATTGCAATTTTAGTCATACTTTAATAATATGGCTAATTGCTCACAACATCAAGTTTTGTGTAATTGTTATGCCTTGCTATTTTATGACGTAATTTAGATGCACCCT
>CAYNWE010000057.1:0-7043 GCA_964400855.1 uncultured Candidatus Saccharibacteria bacterium | reverse complement strand
GCTACAATTCTACTAGGTAAAGCTTGTGCTAAATGATTCACTTATTTATATACCATCTATGGCTGGGTTGGCTGCTCTGGGTGTATTTGTATACCTCGGTAACAATAAAAGACAAATTAACAAGCTTTTCGGCCTATTTAATTTAGTTGCCTTACTATGGATTTTAAGCCAGTTAATATATGGAATAAGTAGTAACGAAGCTACTATTCTAATTGCTTTCAAGTTTTCACTTTTTTTTGGACAGACCATTTCATTGTTGCTTCTAGTTTTCGCAGCTAATTTTCCTTATCGCGAAAACCAGTGGAAGCCCCTAGTTTATATATTCATTGCAGCCAATAGCATTGTAGGGCTATTAAGTTTTACGACTTTAAGCATTTCAAGTGTTGAAAAATTGGAATACGGTGCACGTCCACTTGTTCAAGGCTCATTGTACGATTTTTCAGATTACTTAGCGGTTGTTACTGTTGTGCTAGCAATGGTTTTACTGATTAAGAAAATGCAAAAAACTAAGTCTGTACTACACAAACGACAGATAAAACTGCTACTTATCGCAATTTCAATTACCATAGTAGGCAATATACTTTCCGGTATAGTATTTTTGGATTATTTTAAAAATGATCTATTATCAGTGCTTGCTTCGAATATCTCACTAGTACTTTTTTCTCTGATTGTTGGGTACACAGTCATACAGCATAAATTATTCAGTATTAGATCTGTTGTTGCTCGAGCGGTCGTATATCTGCTTTTTGCAGCTATAATAACACTCGCTTATATTCTTATTGGATTTTTCCTGAAGCGATTAATTTTGCCTGATCTAAATTCATCAATTCCACAGTTGATTTCGAATGTTGTCCTCACTTTTTTGATTCTTATTAGCTACCCATCACTAAAAAAGCAATTTGATAAGTTATCTAATAGACTTTTTTACAGAGATGCATATGACCCGCAACAGTTTATAGATGAATTGAACCAAATATTGGTCACGACCGTTGAGCTACAGGCACTTCTTATTAAATGTGCTGCATTAATAAGTGACAAAATGAAAGTAACGAGTAGTAGTTTTTTTATTCGTGAGACCTCATATTTTGGCGACAGGTCTGTCGGTACTCTAAAAAAGCCATTAGTTAAAAATGAAGTCGATATAATTCAGCAATTATCCATAAAACTACATAAAAAGGTCCATAATTCAGAAGCAGAGCCTTTAACAGAGATTGAAAATGAACTTAACACTATAATGCAAAAACATGAAGTGGATGTGCTCGCTCGACTAGTAAGCACGCTTGACTATGAAGTTGGTGGTATCGGTTTTCTTTTTATCGGTCCTAAAAAAAGTGGCGAACCATTTAGCACGCAAGACCTACAGATTATCGAAATTATAGTGAACGAACTAGTTATTGCGGTAGAAAATGCTCTGAAATTCGAAGAGATCGAGCAGTTTAACGTGACTTTGCAGAAGAAGATTGACGAGGCAACTAATGAGCTGAAGCGGAGCAATGAAAAGCTAAAAGCGCTCGATGAAGCGAAGGACGAATTCGTTTCCATGGCGTCTCACCAGCTCCGCACGCCGCTCACGAGCATAAAAGGCTATATCAGCATGGTGGTCGAAGGCGACGCAGGCGAGATAAACGACACCCAGAAGCAAATGTTGGGCCAAGCGCTATTTAGCTCGCAGCGCATGGTCTATCTCATATCTGACCTGCTTAATGTATCTCGGCTCAAAACGGGTAAGTTTATCATAGAATCCAAGCCGGTTTATCTGCCAAACATCGTCGAGTCAGAGTTGTCGCAGCTGCACGAGGGCGCGGCGGCCAAAAATATTACACTGGCATACGTCAAGCCGAAGAGTTTCCCAACGCTGAACCTTGACGACATGAAAATTCGTCAGGTTATCATGAACTTCACCGACAACGCAATCTACTACACTCCAAGTGGTGGTAAGATAACTGTTGCGTTGAAAGACAAAAAAGAATCAATTGAGCTTACCGTAAAAGACACGGGTATAGGTGTTCCAAAGGCAGAACGACATAAGTTGTTTGCGAAGTTCTACCGTGCTGAAAACGCACGAAAAGCTCGTCCTGACGGCACAGGGCTCGGGCTCTTTATGGCCAAGAAGGTGATTGTTGCACAAGGTGGGTCAGTCCTGTTTGACTCAAAAGAAGGAAAGGGAAGTACATTTGGTTTCAGTTTTCCCAAAAAACACTTGCTCGAAGAACCGCCAACAGACGCAAAGTAGTGAATTTCACATATTTTTACAAAATGACAGCGTATAGTACATACCGTATCAGGTAAAATAATTGCAATATGGAACAAAATACACCGCGCCGTGAAACAGATGAAAACAGATTTCTTACTAGTAAGGAAATAGCTGATTTAACTGATGAAGCGCTTCGCATAATGCTTGGTTTCGCTGTTTCACTCACCGCAACGCCGTCAGAAAGACACCAAAACGTTGTATTGTTGCGCATGCAGCAACGGCTTGATTTTAGGGAAATGATCGGTGCGTTTGGTGTTGAGCATGCACTGCACGAGCCAGATACGCAACAGGTTGCTGAGCACCCGAAAATTCACCCGTCATTATTGGACGATTCTGGCCAGATCAACCCAGCCTACTATCAATATTTTGTCAGACGCTAACAGGGGTGTGTAAGCACAATAAGTATTGCTTTTTAAGCTCAAGTGTGATATAATAAATATACCCAACCAAAGAAGGGTACTATAGCTATGAATACACTATTATCACCTGAACAGATGACACCGGCTGCAGAGTTGGCGCTGGTTTCTGTTGGTAGTGAATCTCACCAGCCGCTTCTTACTTCTCAGGCGCTTCATGCTATGGACTTAAGCGAACTTGCTCGAGTTGCTGGGCTTGAAGAAGTCAACGACCGCGAATTATTACTCGATGCAGCACGTCAGGTGCAGTTGCAACGTCTTGGAAGCTTTATTAGTAGATTTGCGAACAAGCCGACAGATACTGTTATTGACCAAATTGGCACACGCCAGTTTCGTGAATTCGACCCACTTGTCGATATAGTTGACTCACTTCCGCGCTACGAAAAGGTATTGAGTCGGCTTATTGACCTAGATACTCTAGATGAACTCAAAGAAGATGACGAGGATTTGATTGATTTTGTCGCAGATGTACCAAAAATAGTTCCACTCGATATAGAGCCTGCAAATACAACGATTGCAACACTCGTAACCTCTGTTGTAGCAGAAAAACCTCTTATCACGTTGAGAGACTTGCTAAAGCCGCAGCCAATAGAATCACCTCTTGAAATTGCTAGTAAGAATCAAACAGAGCAAAGCATGTTGAAAAAAATGCTCGGCAGCATTAACGTACTGTCTGACGCAAGCCGAAGTGTAATTGCTGGTTCATTAAATATGCTTAAAACAGTTGGTCGTGGCGCTGAGCGACTTGTCCCATCTCGAAAGGTAGTTGCTGGTGCTGGATTGTTTATTATTGCATATGCAACCTTTCCAAGCGGCATAAGTTTTGAGGCGAGTGAGCGCGAGCAGACCGGAACAACTATTGTCGAAACCGTCCCAACTAATACTGTCGAGAATGTTGTTACTCCAATTCCGGCAACAACAGAAGAAACTGAAGCAGAACCAGAGACTACAATAACTGTTACGACAACTGAGAAAGCTCCTGAAAATACAGCAAATAGCTCCCCTGAAACAACCGTACGCGAGCAGTCAAAATATGAGCAAGTGATGTCTGGCAGTGCAGCACCAAATGTATTGGCAGGTCAGGTTTTTGCTGAAGTGGACATTCCAGCAATCTGTTTGTCAGGAATTGACGCTTACGGTAGTAATCGTCGTAGCGAGACCGATCCATCTGTCCTAAAATATTATCTTGATCAAGGAGTGCTTTCGCCGTCACAGTACGATGTCTTATTATCCGGTAAAGCTTCCTATAGTTTGAAATCATATTTATTTGACCAGTTTGATCCGATTTATAAGGTTAATCCAGCAGAAACTCCTCAACAACCATGTGAGTTACTAGAGAATAATCCTGCCTATCCTAACCGATGGGATAGAACTCTTATAGACTCTAGCGTTAGCGGTAAAGAGACTGAGAATCTTGCAACAATCCAGCCAGTGGTGGACATCAACTGGGAAGGTGCTCTTCCTGGACAAGTAGGTAATGTCATTATGTCTGGTCACCGCACCACTGAAAGTGCACCATTTGCAAACCTCGACCAGCTTAAAACTGGAGATGAAGTGACTATCACGACCGACGACGGGACGAAGTACATTTATGTAATTGAAAGCTCTCGATACGTCGATGGTGAATCTGAATACGCAGGAGCCATTAACTACGTCAGCCCTAGCGGTAGCGCAAAGACGATAACTATGGTTACGTGCAACGAGGGAAGCGAAGAGCGATTACTAAAGTATGGTGTATTAAAAGAAGCATAAGTACTTTATAGAACGTAATCGCAGCGCTGTAAATAATAGTACAAAAAGTATTGACAATTCATTAAGCTTATGATACAATCTATATAACGTGTGAGAGATCCCTCACTAAGGGGTGGACACGAACAGCTAACTTTAAAGGAGTTAAGACTTATGAATAACGAAATTAATAACGGTGCAAACATCGATCAGATTCTTGCACAAAACGAACAAGTAAACAGTGTCACTATGTGGCAGAGAGCTAAGCGAGTTGGTTTGATAGCTCTTGCACCTATCGCTGGTGTTATTGGTCTCGCACAAGGGCTTGATTCAGAACCTGCTGCACCACGTGTTGAAGCAGCTCCAGTCGATTGTGATCCAGTCATGGACGTATGTGATGGACAGACTATTGTATACGAAGATCCATTTGACAGTACAGTTGGAACAAACGTTTCTGGTGTCACATTCCCTGACAAAGGTGAGGAAACTACAACTACTACGACTGAACCTAAAGAGGAAACTACAACTACTACGACTGAACCTAAAGAGGAAACTACAACCACTACGACTGAACCTGAAGAGGAAACTACAACCACCAGTACAACAACTGTAGTACCGACAACAGTAGTACCTACAACTGTAGTATCGACAACCGTACCAGGTACGCAACCACCAGCTGTTGTTGCCCCACCAACTAAATAAGTAAGAATTGAGATATAAGGAATTACTATGAAGACTTTTACATCATATGCACTGAAGAGCTTATTCGCAGGTCTCTTCACCATCGTCGCTTTGTTCTCGTTCACTATGAGCGCACAAGCAGCACAAGTTCCATACCAGCCCGGGGACAACCTCCCATCATTTGAAACACCTGTTTTCAACACTTACACTAACGTTCCAAACGGTGTGAACAACGAAGCTGACTTTGTCCGAATCCGTCAGAGTACTGGTGACCCAACCGACAACGGTCCAAACGGTTCACGTAATGCATTGTTCACGAACAAGATCGCTGTACCATGTAACGTTGGTGCAAAGTACGATGTTCGAACCTACATCCACAACGGTGCAGACGCAGACTTCAACAATAACGGATCAGGTAGCGCAGTTGCAAAAGGTGTACGCCTTGCAATGAACGCTCCATTGAACCAGAATGGTAAAACATTCGAGTTCGACAGCACAATCAGCGCGTCAAATGCAGCAACTGTATCTGACAACGCAACACTATTGTGTGACAACACCGTCAAGCTAAAGCTTGTACCTCAAACAGTAAAGATTTACAGCAAAGCTCTTGGTTACAACACCTTGGCTGACAGCTCAGTTAACGGCACGACTCCAATTGGCAGCAATGTTCTTGGTAGCGGTGACGTATGGGGCTGTTGGGACTCACGAATCATCGTCGTTTATGTCGTCGAAGTCGTTAAAGCTGACGAAGAGCCAACTGCAACATGTGACTTACTTACCGCAATTGCGCTAAACGATCGAAAATATCGTTTCACCACTGAAACAACGGTGAAGAATGGTGCAACTATCTCAGGATACGAGTACGATTTTGGAGACGGTACTAAGACAACAAGCCAGTCAAAGACTATAGAACATGAATATGCGAAAGCAGGTACTTATACTGCAACAGTAACGGCACTTGTAACAGTAGCACCTAACAAAGGTGGAACAGCAACAAGTGAAGCTTGTAAAGTTAAAGTGACGATTGCTGATAAGCCTGTCTACACCTGTGACCAGTTCACGCTTACACTTGTAAAAGACCGAACCTACAAGTTCGAGGTCAAGACAACTGCAGCTGGCGGCGCAACGGTCAAAGGGTATGAGTACAACTTTGGCGACGGTAGTGCAGTAGTTAAAACAGATAAGAGCAGTGTAGAGTATACCTATACTAAAGACGGTAGCTTTACTGCAACTGCAACGGTGATCTTCACAGTAAACGGTGAAGAGAAGCGTGTCACTAACTCTAATTGTCAAAAAGTTGTGAAGATTGACGCAAAGACACCGATGTGTGAACTTCCTGGCAAGGGCCATCTTCCTAAAGATTCACCTGACTGTAAAGTTGCGGGAGTGACCACACTTCCTAAGACTGGTGCTGGTAGCATCGTTGGTCTTATGTCAATCGTGACAGTCGCTGGTGCAGCACTTCACCGACGAATGACCCTCCGCCGAAACAGTTAATCTGTATCGGTAGCGAATAAAAGGTAGTGACTGACCGCCTTTTACCAAATAACTCCTTAGGCATAGCGCCTGGGGAGTTTTTGTATTAGTCCCCTGCCCTTGGTGAAAAAATAAAAAATGCTATAATGCTAAAGGTTTACAAAAAAATACAAATCAAAACGACACTCTCCAAACGCCGTTACCATTTGTACGAAAACCGAGCACTGACTGACCGCTCGCCATAAACCAAACAAAAATTCACTAAAAACACGGCCCTTTGTCATAAAAGGGTGGGTGAGACGCAGCCTTTCTATTAAAAAGGGCCATGCTGGCTTTTGTTAAAAATTCTGTACAATTAAGGCATGAAACTGCAACCTTTTGAAACACAGAACCTTATTTTTATTGACACTGAATTTAGCGTCCTCGACCCGTATAAAGGTGAGTTGCTCTCTGTTGGCATGGTAACGCTTGATGGGAGGGAGCTGTAT
>CAYNWE010000056.1:0-7071 GCA_964400855.1 uncultured Candidatus Saccharibacteria bacterium | reverse complement strand
TTTTGACAGCAAAAAATATAATGTGGCTTTTCGCGCCACACCACGAGTTACTTTTCCCTGCAGCTGTAAAAGTTGGCAAAAGAGCCGCAGCCTACAATAAGAACACTATTGCCAAGAACTCATAAGTTACCGTTCCTGCGGAACGACAAGCGGTCAAAAGTGGTTACTGAATATGAAGACTTTTGACACGTCCTCGGAAGTGACTCGGTAACTTATGAGCCCCTGGCATCGGTTTTATTGTCAAAGGCTGGGGAGCTACAGATGCTACAACTTCTCCCTCAACTCTTCACCCTTCTCCCTATAGTCTTCTCACTTCTCCCTCTGCATACTCCTCATGCTTGCATGAACGACTAGTGAAGCTGTTTAATGAGCTCATGTCGTATACTCCTCAAAAATCACAACTGCCAGAAAGTGAACTTGGCGCAGATCGTTGTTTTCAAATAAAATATTTCGGTCACGGTGACATCTTGATGAGTACTTGGCAGGGAAGTATTGACCACAACCCCTCAACACAAGACAATGTATCCAAGGGTTTTGGCTTGGCTCATGGCGGTGACGTGTACATTTTGGCGTCACTTGCTGGCTTCCTTGTACGTGCTGGTGAGGCAAAAGAGAATATTCGAGACATATTTCACGAAGCAGGCAGAGACATTCTTCATGACGACGCAGAGTTTCTGCGTTATTATTCACATCTTTCGCAGAACTATATAGCCCGCATAGCAAACGGTAAATCGACGCCGCTGTTTGATATTCCAGAACGTGATTTACAATGCCTTATGGCTCCTCGACCAAGCGTACCTGGTATCGTTGAGAAATCTGGCGGGACCGGTATATACACGAAACAAAATGAAGATGAAACGACGCTGCTTGTTTTTGCACGACATCAACCAACGTATAGCGCGACCGAACAAGAAACATTTGTGAAATATACGGCCGAATTCTGTCAAACAGACGTACCAGTCATGGCACGAGCTATCTGTGAACTGTCACTTGGTCAATACAGAAAAGATTTGCATGCTTTTTTGCATACATTGAACGAATTTTAAAATACACAAACTGCACCTACAGAAAATACCAGGAAGTCTACCCACCCCTGATAAAATAGAGGTATGATACAAAAGCTAAAACTCTACAATATTTTTATAAAATCTTTTTCAGTGGCGGTTTTACTCGTTTTGTTCAAGTTCTTGTTTCACTATCTTGGATGGGAGCCCATCGAACAAAGCTCACTGCATAACGCAGCTATTTCAAGTGTTATCTTTGTAATGGCTTTTCTCCTGTCAGCAACCATCGCTGACTATAAAGAATCAGAACGAATACCAGCAGAGTTCTCGGCAAATGTTGAAGATATGTATGACGACGCGGCGTCGATTCATCAGTCCTACCCGGTGTTCGACTTGAAAGCCTACCGCAAACAGCTAAAACTTATCACCGAAGGATTCAGCAGTGACGCACGACATGACAAACACGACGCACGCATCGATATTCGTGGGCTTGATAAATTTTTTGTAGACATGGAAAAGGGCAAAGTCCCACCAAATTTCATCGTCAAACTCAAACAGCAGCAAACCACATTGCTTCGGTTGCGACATCGAGTCAACTACATACAACGCATCAAATTTATCCCTTCGGCATCGCTACTCGCATACACCATTGTTTCGCTTGCATTACTATTGCTACTACTCACAAACGTCGATCCATTTTATGGAAGCATGGCGATTGTCGGCATTGTCAGCTACGTTATGGTGTATATGCTTCTCTTGCTCGAAGTAATCAGTGTACCGTTCCAGGAAGAAGGCAAAACCCGTGACGACGTCAGTCTATTTCTACTTGAAGATACCATTGAGTACCTCGAACAAAAAGAGTAATCGTTTGTACATGCTCCAGTTGGACACTACTACAACGGTAGGGGACTATACCACCATGAAAGCGGTAATATTGTGCCAGTATTTACTGGTGTTGAGCTCGCGTATCGCTCTATCAAGAATACCTTCACTCTTCCTGCACCTATCTCCTGACAAAGGCGTATAATCAGGGCTATGAAGGTTGGACTTACAGGGCATACGAATTCGTCAGAATTTCATATCGCTTTCTACAGAAATAACACTCTTGTCACTGAGTATATTCCGTCTAATACCTCGTCATTTATGAGCTATTTCTACGACAAACGCTTATTGCTTCTCATAAAATATAGGAAGCCCGTCTACTACGCACACGTGCGATACCTCATGCCCTATGCTTTGCGCAAAATGCAGGATCTGACGTTTCTTAAACATGTATATGAAGAGCACGACGGACATGCGAGCGACCAAAAAGAACAAGCAATTTTTGATCGTTTAGAAGAATACTACGGCACTGAATACGAAGCCCTAATAAAACCTAAATACGACGAAGAAAAAGAGGGTAGAGGCATCGAAGATGCTTATGCGCGTGCGTATTACCGCAAATGGCTACGCAAAAAAGTTCCAGAAATTTCCATTCTGTACCACGGCGCTGATGCAATAGATGTCTTGAATGGTATGAAATTATTTGACACTTTAAATCGAAAAGAACTTAGAGCGCGCATAGCAACCATGAACCGTATCGACAGAACTATTCGCAAGAAAAACGAAAAAGGTAAAGATAAAAAATAACGGACGCAGTCTGTCATACTATATATATGACTAACTTCTATGATCTTTCGTTCAATGACACCTTCGGTAAACAAATAAAACTTTCAGAGTTCGCAGGAAAACCCATCCTTATAGTAAACACGGCAACCAAATGTGGCTTCGCCTGGCAATTCGAAGAGCTTGAAAAACTACATCAAGACTTCAAAGACCAAGGGCTCATTGTCATAGGCTTTCCATGCGACCAATTCGCTGGTCAAGAACCAGAAACCAATGATTCAATGGTCAATGTCTGCAAACTCAATTTTGGCGTGACTTTCACACTCAGTGAGAAAATTAATGTGAATGGCAAAGATACACACCCTATTTTTGACTATCTTAAAAACAATGCAGATGCAGGCATACTCAAGCGTATCAAGTGGAATTTCACAAAATTCCTCATCAGCCCTGACGGCAAAAAAATAGAGCGTTACGCTCCAAATGTCGCACCAGAAACCCTCCGCCCAAAAATCGAAGAATATCTTAAAATTAAATAAAACTATTTTGAAATGATTATAGGTATGTCGCTCTCCGCGCGACAGGTTAGTGGGCTTTTCGTGCCCATACCCATGGCTCTCATTTTTTGGCAGCAAAAAATAGTATGTGGCTTTTCGCGCCACACCACGAGTTACTTTTACCTGCAGATGCAAAAGTAACCAAAAGATCCGCAGCCTACACAAAAATAACGAAGTACCTACAAACAAAAAGGTTCTGTTCCTGCGGAACGCAAGCGGTCAAAAGTGATTACTGAATATGAAGACTTTTGACACGTCCTCGGAAATGACTCAGAACCTTTTAGCTTGCAGCTACTCGGTTTTTGTGTCAAAGGCTGGTTTGGCTACAAGAGTTCGATTTTTTGCAGCTATGAAGCGATGTAACTACCCCAGCATAAAGCAAGAAAACCGATGCCTGCTTAGCAAAATGTATCGAGTCATTTCCGAGGACGTGTCAAAAGTCTTCATATTCAGTAACCACTTTTGACCGCTCGAAGAGCGTTCCGCAGGAACGGTACATTTTGTTAGGTAGGCAATCGCAGTTCTTCTTGCCCGCTGGCAGTTTTTTGCCTCTCGTTTTTAGCTGCCAAAAAATGAGAGCCGTCTGTCACACGGAAAGTGACAATATAAAAATATAATTAGAAGCGGAGCTTTTTTTTAAAATAATTATGTTTTATTTTAAACTGACAGTCTTCTCTCACCATCCTATGAGACAATAGTGGTAATGGATCGACGCAAAATCGTTTACTACAACAGTCGTACAACTCACCGGGCACCGCAACGCAAAAAAAGTGGACTATCGCTTGGAAAAGTAGCACTTGCAGCGATGTTCGTTGCTATCGTCGCGCTTCTGCAAATTATCCCAGGTCGTGCAAGCAAGACCGACAATATGCAACAAGTACTTGCCGAACAGACGACGGCACTACCCGTTGAAGCCTCGCAAGAAACAAAAATAGACAGTCCTCTGCAAAATGTTCCATTTCCGAACACCGGGCAAGCTGCCATTGGCACACTAGAACAAGGTGTCATAAAACACACCGACAATGAAACACAGGCACCCATCGCCAGCATGACGAAAGTCATCACTGCGTTAGTGATTCTAGACAAACGACCTCTCGAACTAGGTCAACCAGGTGACACCATCACCCTCACCGAAAAAGACGCTCAATATTTTAACGACTATTATGCAAAACTCGGCACCGTCACCGCGGTCACAGTTGGTGCTACCATGACACAATACGAAGCTCTGCAGGCAATGCTGCTCCCATCGAGTAACAACATGTCCGACACGCTTGTTGACCGCTATTTTTCAAACATGGATGAATACATAAAATACGCCAACGATTATCTACAAAAACAAGGGCTCAAACAAACAGTCATCGCCGATGCGAGTGGCTTCTCACCAGGAAGCAAAAGTACCCCAAGTGACATGATTAAGCTGGGCCAGCTCGCACTCAAAAATCCAGTGGTAAAAGAAATCGTCGCTCAACCATTTGCAACACTCAGCGTTGCCGGCGATGTTCCAAACTACAACCAACTGATAAATGAAGCAGGCGTCATAGGCATTAAACCAGGCACAACTGATGAAGCAGGGTACTGCCTGCTATTTGCTGCCAACCTGCCGGACATAGCTGGAAAAGTACACACGGTCATAGCGGTGAGTATGGGTCAAACCGACCGCCCAACATTCGTCGCCAGTATGAAAGCGATGCTCGAATCAAGTCGCCAAAATTTAGCCCAATAAAATAGTGACTATGCCAAAATGACGTTTATGGTTATTATTAAGCCATGGATAACCAACAAATTCCTCGACAAGAACCCGTTAATAAAGTACAACCGACCGAACAACCTATGGTAGCTGCGCTTAACAAACCGCATAACAAAAAGCTTCACCTGCTGATAGCAGCCTTTGCAATCGTTGTTCTTGGTACAAGTGCTTTTGCGCTAACCCAACTTAAATCGGAAGAATCAGGAGAAAATACAGCCACACAAAACCAGGAACAGACAGCGCAAAATAACCAACCACTCGCCACCCAACTAATGGCAAAATATCCGAGCGGGTTGATAGACATCCAGTCATTTGACTGTGAACCGCGTACAGACGACGAATGGTACCGAACCGACCACACGCTGGCAATCGACCCTAAAAACCCATATATCATGTACGTCAGCGTCGAATACAGAGGCCTGTATAAGTCGACAGACGGCGGCGTCACCTGGCTAGAAAAGACTGACGGCATCCTCGCATACGCGCGCAGTGATGACAAGTCAAAGCGTTGTTTTGGCGAATATCCGACAATCCGTATCAACCCAACAGATTCAAATCATCTCATTCTCGTCACAAGTGGTGGCGGTGGCGGATACCTCAGCCTAACCGAACCGAATGCACAAACAGGTGGCATCTACCAATCGTTTGACGCTGGTGAATCATGGACGCTCGTAACCGGAGACAGCATGAACATTTACGCAACCGATGCGCAGTTTAGTGCTGACGGCTCATCTATTTTTTACGCGACATCGTCAAACCCAGCCTCTAATACAGAAGCCGACCAGACCAAAACATTTGTGAAAAGTGGCTTAGTGCTCACCACGACAGATAAAGCAAAAACTTGGACAGAGCTCCCAACGGGGATAGGCGAACGTACAAGTGTTACCAACATCCATGTCAATCCAGCCAACCCACTTGAGTTAGTCGGACCGACATTCAGTGCAAATCGCTTATCAGCAGATGGTACCGGCACGGGATTAAGTAACGGCAAAGATTTCACCGTTCCACAGCTTGGTATTTTAAACTCCGCAGATGGTGGTAAAACGTGGGCATCAGTCCCTGGCTCGAACACGCATGCAATCACCACTAGCGCAGTTTCGAAGCAAGTCTTCGCTCATCAATTCTTTGTCATATCTAACGACGGCAGTAGCGATCCGTTTAGCTACGTCACAACCGATGGAGCTAAAACGCTTAAAAAAACCAAGGCACTCGACACCGTTAGCTACGATCCGCATGACGCAACCGGCGCACATCTCTTCGGCTTCACGTCAGTGTCGATAGGTCCTGAAAGCGAAAACCTTACTCTCTGGGAAAGCACCGATGCAGGTGTCAGTTGGAAGCGCTCTGGCACGCTCCCAAGCGAAGTTTCTAACCCCAATAACCGCAAAACACGTATAAGCGGGATTCAGTGGCACCCAGCCGACAAAAATACCCTATATCTCAACGGGGCAGGTGGCCACGTCTGGAAGTCAACAGATCTTGGCAAAACCTGGACAACGCTTCTAACTGTCGATAAAATCGACAGTTAGCTGTTATGCTGTCTGTATGGACAGATTAATCATAGACGTACGAGAACCAGAAGAATTTGCACGTGACCATGTTGAAGGGGCAATAAACATACCACCAAACGACATCATGGCTGGTGCTTCTGCGCTCGCAGACGTCCCAAAAGACACCGAACTTGTGTTGTATTGCCTCAGCGGAGCGCGCTCAAATGCCTCGATGCATTATTTACGTCAACTCGGTTTCACCAACCTGATAAACGGCATCAACAAAGACCAAGTTCGAGCTCGCTTCAGCCTGTAGAGAATAAATTGAATAATATTATTTTTGTGATATAATATACTATAAATGGACCTTCAACATCCCGAGAGACAATTTCATCGACCTAGCAGAGTGCTGCCACTGCTCACCGCAGGCGTTTTATTTGCTGGGTGTAGCAGTGATGGGGCTCAAGTTGGCCAGCTGGAACAATCCGCTATTACCACAACAATTGAACTCTTGCCGCCCTCAACAACCGAAATGGTCATAGAAACCACAACGACACTACCTGAAATAGTACCAACAACAGAGAACCCGAAAGACCTGCCAAACCCACTTTACGTCCCTAATTCTTGCGTCGATGATAATCCAAAATTCTCTCCATACGCTGAAACTAACT
>CAYNWE010000055.1:0-7191 GCA_964400855.1 uncultured Candidatus Saccharibacteria bacterium | reverse complement strand
ATTATTTCGCGTTTAATCTCTTGGTCTTCCTGACTCATGGTTTCTTTGTTTTTATTTGTCGTGTTATTTTGCACGATTGTCTCCTTTGATTGACTTTGCGCTAGCATAATATACTCTTTAGAACCTTCGTTGCTGTAAAGAATTTTACATTGCCATAAACTGTGATTGCGTAAAGATTGTGCAAATGTTCATGTGTAAGATAATTCATAGACCCACATTTTTATCTCTTTATAATTTCGTTGTGGCAACTGCCTTCTTAAACTCTTTGCAGTTGCCATCAATTTGCTCACATATTCACTGAATCAATCATGTAACTTAAAAGGAGATGCAAAGATGCAAGAAAACAAATCAAGTTCCACAGGTATACCAATCAGTTTTGTGCTTGGCTTAATCTTAGGTGGCGCGGCAGTCGCATTGCTCACTCCAAAAAAGGGAGAAGAATTTCGAGAAGATATGCGTGAAAAGTTACATAAAGTAAAAAAGAAAACTAAATCTATAGATAAACAGCAGCTAGAAGATGCAATAATTGACGACAATCGTCCGATTCTATAAGATAGCAAATACATATACCGGCGAACAGTAATTTGAGGGGTATTTAGCGGATATGTCTCTTTGAATAATACATTGTTGACCCAACTGTGAAAAGTATTGCGACGCTCCCCGCGATAGACGGCAAGGTCATTAATACACCCGTATCAGGCACGCCGAGCGAGGCAGTATTTTGCTTAGCAACTTCAGATGCGGTAGTGGTCGGTGAAGGTGAAGGGGAAGGGCTCGGTGTTGGTGACGGGGTTGGCGTACCGACTCCGAGAGTTAGTGCATAATCCTCAACCTCACCGTCGGGTGCACCGCCGGTTGCTGCCAAATCTCGCAGTGTCGAATAACGACTTCTAATCATTATAGGGCCATTTGTCGCTGTTGGTGTGAAGCTGAATGCGTGGGTGCATGAGTATCCAAGCCCGGTCCCGTCTACCACTTGTTCGCCTGTATCGAGCCAGTCACCGTCACCGTTCAAATCAACCCACACATTTAAGTATCTCGCACAATCTTGCGGCGAAACAACCCCGCGACCGTCAGCTGTAAATGTTGCGTTCACCGCAACCCCACTTGTAAAACTACCAGAACCAAACACGAGACCATCTTCATCATCCGACGAATCATCTCCTGTTGCAAACGCATTCGGCTGACCATCACTCTCAGTGTCGATTATCAAACCTGCAAATGCATCAAATTGTATGAGATGCCTCGCACCATTATCAGCACTCAAAATAGGATGGGAATAGAACGAAGATCCAATACTGCCAGAATCCGCAGCATCACCCCAGTCATAACATGCAGGTGGTAAGTAACTTGCAATTTTAGTCGCTGGTCCTACCTGGTTATAAACAACAGTTGAAGTGTCTGGTGCGCTGAACAAATGTACATCATCACCAAGAAGCGTCAATAAAAGATTTCCATCTGGTGAAAATTTAATACTGTACGCAGATGTCAGGGTTGAATATTGGTCAACATATGCACCGGTTGCTGCATCATAGCGATAGACACCATTGTTATAATCTGACACGTACAAATATCCATCAGTGTGGAACCCAAAATCTTGCCAGTCTCCAGCTGTTTCAGCAACAAAATCATCAATATACGCAAAAGTGTCACCGTCGTATCGCTTTATTGAGCTTTGTAGTCCGCCACTGTCTCTCGTGCTAATAACATAAAGATTTCCGTCAGGCCCAAATTCAATACCGAGGTTTGCTGCGTTAAATGGCTCATTTGCAAAGCCTCCATCCCCAACATTAATTATCGTCGATGTCGTATATGGAGCAGTTATTTCAGTTCTCGTTACAGCCGGTCCAACTACCATCGCATAGACTGCACCGTCTGGGCCTAGTGTCATTCCGTTTGGAGTACCACCAACATTAATAGTGGCTGATGGGGCGCCGTACGTGAGGGTCAACGGTGTCACTGATGTATCATTTGCTTGCCATATTGTATCTTCATCAACTATTACGAATTCATGTGGGTGTAGTCCTGCAGTGAGTGAGAAAAAAGGGTCCGGAGTTGATGAATCTATATCATATCTGATACCCGTATTATCCTGAAAAGAAACAAGTAGTTGACTATCCAGTTGAGAGCAAACATTATTAGTCGCTTCTGCCGTTGAGCTAGATCCGAGCCATAATAAACAGCCAATGCCAAAAACCGCGATAATATTGAATGTTTTTTTCATATGTTTTGTGTATTTTTCTATTGTACTTATGAATAGTATCACAGTATGCAACAGTTTAAAATAGACGCCGTGTTCTAAAGGAGTAACATATATTACTCATCCCATATTAAATACCTTACAGCGCATAAAACAGCTTTGCGGTTAACTTATCCTGCAAACAAAGCAGAAAGGAGCAATATATGGATCCAAACACCGACGATGATAACCAAGAGGAGGCGTAAGCGCATACCTCACTATCACTACAGGACAAACGATAAACTCCTATAAGCAAAACACGACCCAATAGCCCTACAAAAGCTTGCTGCCAATCGTTCTTCGCAAGCGAAAACGCAGCAAGCTTTTATAGCTAAGAAAGCTGAATACCATGGAACCAAATCTCGCACAACCACCACCAGATTTTGATTTTAATAACAACACTATCCCAAAACCATATGCAGAACCAGCTGAGAAAAAGTTGGACACTGCTATTTCAAAGGGCGTTACTCAGCGTAAAAAGGACGAGGAGACGAAGAAATTGCGTGCCAACACGACGACAAATTCGCCGGAAGCAATCGGGCAAAAAAGAACGTCAGAATTTGCTTTGCACGTGCTTGCTGCACTAGCGGTTAAACTCGCAATTCGTACGAAATCTCCAGAGCGACAGAAAACACCTGTCAAAATAGCAGAACAACGATACATGAACCGGTTGTGGGACACGTACACAAAACGTGCTTTACGAATTTAACACTAACCGCACAATTCGGTTATTAAGAAATTAGAAAGGGCACACATGTACTATTCAATCAAGACCGACACTTCTCGGCTGGCATTATTCATAACCGGTATCATGCTTGGCGCAAGCCTATGTGCGCTTCTCTATACGAAGGTTAGTATTATTTTTAACTTCATACATAAACTACTCCTATGTAAATCAACTTCATTGCCACCTCCACACAGCGACCAATCACTTCCACTACTCGCTACAACCGTCGAACCAATTATTGATGTAGACCGTGCTTTTAAATAGTGTAATATTTCTTACACACGAAAAGCCAACCTCTCAGTTACAATACATACATGAGTAAAAACATACTAATTGTCGAAGACGAACTCGTGCTACTTGAAGCCTATGAACTCATCCTCAAAAAAGAAGGCTATCATGTTGAGGTTGCACACGACGGCAAAGAAGCGATAGAGATCACCAAAACATATGAACCAGACCTTATTCTCCTTGATTTACGCATGCCAAACATGAGCGGTATCGACTTTCTGAAAGATTATCAACAGTCCATTTCGCACCCGACAGTTAAAATCGTCGTTTTTAGCAACCTTGATGCCGATAAAGAAATCCAGGAAGCCTACGAACTAGGTGCTGAAAAATATGTGTTAAAAGCCTGGGCTTCTCCAAAAGAGCTTACCAAAATAGTGTATGACATGTTAGCAACCAGTTAGCGTAATGCAATATCGAGGATTCCACATGCCGGACATAACTCAAAATCTCGACTTCCAGGAATTCCAGCGCGAATCAATTGAGCTACAAGCAGCTGACCCGCACAGCGCTGATCTTTCATCAGCATATGCAATGTGCATGCAAGAATCACCACAATTTTCAGATTGGATTATTACTATGTCTGAAGAACGCAGACGGGAGGGTCCTTTTTCTCCCGGACATTCAGTTCGACTCAAAAGATACTTAGCGCAACAACACATGTTGGCCCAAGACCCAGATCTCACGAACGGATATCCAGATACAAACCAATTCCGTGATTTACTCTTAGGAATATTCGAGACAAACACTGCAAAAATCGGTTACGAAATTGACCACAGCTATCTAAACCCTGTGACGAGCAAACAAACACGTTACTATGGGTCGCTTTTGGTCGCTGGCATGCTCACCGTTGACAAAGATGAACCCTATAGCCAATTAGATATAGGCTGCGGGCCAAATATAGGATTGGCGTTTGAAGAAGCATTCATGTCACGGGACCATCCTCAACAATCAACACTATTACCACGACCACCGCAGCTCGCACGCGACGAAGATACACTAGGGCTCCCTTTACAAAAAATTCTTGAGCGAGCCCGCACGAGAAGTTTCGAAAAATCGTTCGGTGTCGACATATTTCATCCACACGACGAGCTCGCAGACAAATGGAGTACTGCGTGCCAACTCCCCGCTGCACTGCTTGACATCGACCTTAAAAATCAAAGAAAACATCTGCAACATGTCAGAGATACTTCAGATAAAATTAGCTTTATCCATGCAGACGCCTCAACCATGTGCTTACGATCACTACAGTCAGCAAACCAGCCAAAAAAATACAAAACAGAGTTGCTCCCACATGGCTACACAGCTGACGTCAGCTCTGCATTTTACTTGCTATACATGCTTAACCCAGAGCAAGCTAAAACGACTATTGACACCATGTTAGATATTTCAAGATACGCATTAGTACTAGACGCCATTTTAGATGTAAAAAAGCCCCACCCGAAAAAGCATCCATACGATCAGCTTCAGTTTGCCCAATCCTGGGGCGACTGGTCGACTGCGCTTGTCTTATATGACCGTGAAAAACCAGAACAAGGCTGGTCTCCTGTAGCGCGGTTCAAAGATGGAGGTTGCAAGGTAATAGCTCCAGAGCCACTGTTACTAGCGTCTATAAATACGCTATTGCAACGCACGTGAAACAAGCTCACTATAAGCTACCATGAAGTTTTTATGAACAGTGCCTAAATTTCGTTCTGGCTGGTAGAAGCTAAAAATGAGCGCGCCACCTGGAGTGGTATCAAGCGGATACACGACACTACATTCAATCCCAGCGCTGGTCTGGTTTCGTCGTGCTTCGCTCTCCGTCAACGCTGGCGTGAACAATGCCTTCCAGACCTCAGTCGCTACAGAACGCTGTTCACGTATGGCCATTGCGATGATGTTGTCTTCAGTATCTGATGGTATTTGTATATCTTTAAACGGTTTTGCTGATGCACGTACTGCCTCCGTTGCCAAGCGCGTATCTGAGAGTGCAACTCTATTTATCATGCCAGTGTGCTCGTCTATGCGGAGGAGTACGACGATCCCGAGGTCCAACGACGTCGCATACAACGCATCTCTAAATGGTGCATTTACGATGAGCTGATTCAGTGCCTGTACGGACATATCTGACTCAAACAGCGCACGTATTACATCGAGCGTTTTAGCCATATATGCAGCAGCTTCTTTATCTGTCATAGTCAAAGTATACCCCACGTGTCATGGTAATCAGTTTATTTCACCATCTAACAGTGGTAATGTAAGATATCTTACGTTTATTTTTCACTAATAAGTTACACTCTAGCTAAAGCAGAGGCATATCAGTGTATTATATTGACAAAAAAATCATCAAGCGTCGTGAAGTCTTATTTTTGCAAATTATTCCAACCTTGGTTGTATTTACGGCATTTATGATTGCGACGATTTTTAGTTGGAAGTCTACCTCAGATGCATTGCAACTCGAACAAAAACAAATTCTAAGTCAGCGAAGTCAAGAAATCACTAATTCAATGCAGCAAAAAATGGCATTGTATGAAATCATTCTTCGAAACAGTGCGGGGTTATTTTCAGTAACAAAGGACATAAACCGTACGGACTGGAAATCGTATGTTTCAACCCTAGACCTTACAAACAGATACCCAGGTTTGCAAGGTATTGGCTATATACAAGTAGTTACAAAGCAGGAGCAACCGGCATTCATACAGAGTCGGCGCTCGCAAGGTATGCCCAACTTCGCAATCAAGCCAGTACCAACAGGTGATCTATCGGCACCAGTCGTATTCATCGAACCTTCTGCAGACGCAGAACAACCAATCGCCGGTTTCGATATGCTATCAGAGAAAAAACGTGCTGAGGCCCTCACGACAGCCTCCACGACAGGCAACCCAACAGTCTCCGAAACGGTTGAACTATCACAGAGCAAAGTTACCGGGTTCTTACTATACATGCCACTGTTCAAAAACGTTTTAGACAACTCAACCGCGGCGCCAGACGGACAAGCAAGAGGTTTCATTTACGCACCATTTATTCTCAGCGATTTCATATCTAACTCGACTCCATCAGAAGAAGAACATTATGCGTTTCGTATATATTCACTTCAAGACAACACAGAATCAGTCATTTACGAATCATCAGGCTACCAAAACGTTCGTTCAAAAAATGGCATGTTACAGCATTCAGCAGACGTCACCTTTAGCGGGGTGAGATGGCGCCTTGAAGGTGTTTCGACACCAGATATCGTCAACCAAGACGCTCGCTCACAACCGTCAATTTTATTGGTGAGTGGTATGCTATTTAGTGTCGTCACCGCGTCATTTGTCTATTTGCTGCTTGGTAACAGGACAAAAGCACTTGAAGAAAAAGAGAAAAAAAGCGTACAAGAAGCAAAAGACGAACTATTAGCGCTTGCATCACACCAACTTCGTACGCCAGCAACCGGTGTTAAGCAATATGTTGGCATGCTACGCGAAGGCTTTGCAGGCACACTCGACGAAATGCAGTCTATGTTACTCGATAAGGCCTATGAAAGCAACGAACGACAACTCAACACTATAAACGAAATGCTGTTAGTCGCAAGAGCTGACGCAGGTCACCTCAAAATGGATATTCTTCCGTTCAACATAAGTGAGCTCATATCAGAAATTATTGAGGAGCAGTCGCAAGCGATTCAGGACCGCCAACAAACCATTAAAACCGAAATACCCACTGAAGATATTATTGTTCACGGCGATAAACCATATTTGCGTATGGCGCTTGAAAACATCTTGAGCAATGCATCAAAATACACACACGAAAAAGGCACTATCTCCATGACAGTTACTCCGCATAACGATGTTGTCGCAATTCAGGTAAAAGACAACGGGGTAGGCGTGTCTAAAAAAGACCAGGAACTATTGTTCAAGAAATTTTCTCGTATTCCGAACGAACTAACCAACAGAGTCAACGGGAGTGGCATTGGGCT
>CAYNWE010000054.1:0-7194 GCA_964400855.1 uncultured Candidatus Saccharibacteria bacterium | reverse complement strand
CACACAAGGTTAATAGAAAAGTTAGCTGATAGTAATGTTACAGCTAATATCGTTCATGTGACTTTAGTTATCGAGCCGTTTCATAGTTCCCAACCCAAGTTACAGTTAAACAATACTCAAAAGGAATTACTTGGTGGTATCAATGCTGATATAGGTTTTATAGCATGTAATACGGCACATTTATTTTTTGACGAGCTGCAGTCTCTTGTTCAGTTTGAAATGGTGCATATGATAAATAATGCAAAGATACCGTCTGATGCGGTTATTATCTGCTCGCCTTCGAGTAGAAATAATAAATTGTTTGGTGATAGGTTTTTGTACGCATCAGATGATAAGACAAATTCTTTGGGTAAGCTAATCCATGATGTCATTGAAGGAAGGATAGTTAAAAGTGGTTTGCTTGAACAAATAGTTGGAGATGTAGACTCACCTGTATTTGCATGTACTGAAATAAGCATGATTGCTCATCGTGATGGGTTAGCAGGATATGATACATTAGAAAACACTTTAGAAGAAGTTGTTAAGAGGATATCATGATTGAAATCGGACTTGGATTACCTGCGAAATCTCTTTACGAACTTGGCGAATATGCTAATCAAGCTTCTCAGTATCCGTTAGATAGTTTTTCACTGTATGGAGATATTGGAGATTTATCACCGTTTGTAGCACTGCAGTCGATTGCTACAGCTTTGAGTGAGTCAAGAATAAAACAGGTAGGTATAATGGGTGTTCCGGTAGGGTTATATCATCCAGAAGTGACAGTAAATTCTGCAAAAGCGCTCTATGAATCACTGGGGGACAAGCTCTATATAGGGTTGGTGAGAGGGGCTTTTATGGATTCTATAGGAATGGATCCTGGTCGTATTTACGACATAGTTCAAACTATTGATAAATTACGTTTTGAATTAGGAGAAGATTTTCCAATATTTATCGGTGGTTATGGCGAAAAAATATTACAATTGGCTACAAATAAAAAAGTTGATGCTGTGAAGATTGGTGGGTCTGCTAGTCCAAACCTCGCTGATGCAGTAAGGCGGCGTTTAAGATCTGAAACTACGCTTATCATGGGGTCAGTAAGTGTTATTGATCGAAACAGGCGTGAAGCGAGAAAACTGGCTCGTTTAGAAGTTGCAAAATATCTTGCAGCTGTGGGCACCCTAGACTCAACGCTTAATGAAGATTGTAGAAATTCTCTTGAAAGATTTAACAAAGTGTATGGAGTGGATTCTGAACGTGCTCATAGAATGATTTCTGATGAGCTGTTAGATTGTTTTGCGGTTGCTGGTACAAGTGATGATGTATTTCAGACGGTTGCTAATTTAGATGGAACCGTTGATCGTTTCGAATTCGGCACGCCCCATGGTATTGGCAAGAAAGATGAGGCTATTAAAATTATAGGAGAAATAGCTATAGAGTTTGGTAATGAAGTATAGTTTATACGATTTAAGAATTAGTACAACGGGAGATGAAGATATTTATAACTGCACTCATGTTGCGGGTGATGGTTTCGAGGTGCGTGGTGAAAATATAACCTTCATGAACGGGACGACACACTTTTCTCATTATGCGTTGGCGACACTACTGCCGTTTATTGCTGCGAAACAGCGTGTATGCGATGAGAAGGATTGGATGTTCTATGAGGATTCAATAGCTTGTCCAGACCCGCAGTGTGGGGCACGGTTTAAAATTGAGCGAATAGGGCAGAGCGTGTATGAATATGGCGATGCGTAACAATCTAAGTTATACTGGGAGTAATATGAGTAAAAAAGTCATTTTAACTGGTTTAAGGACGAATGCTGGGTATCATTTAGGTAACTATCTAGGTGCTATTTTGCCTATGGTACGGTTGCAACGCGACCATCTGGGCGAGTACCAAGTTAATATGTTTGCTCCTGATTTGCATAGTTTTACTACTGAGATTGACTATTCTACGTTGCACGCACAAACGATGGAGAATTTGAAGGTGTTTGTGGCGGCTGGCATGCCTATAGAACATGCTGATTTTTATATGTATCGACAGAGCTATATACCAGCGCATAGTGAATTGACTCTCATTTTAAACAATTTTGCCTACATGGGTGAACTGTCCCGTATGACACAGTATAAAGACAAATCTACATTGAATGAGACGGAGATAGCAGAAGCATTTGATTATTTCGTGAAGGATCTAGATGAGGCTAAAATAATCGAGCTAAATGAAGATATTAAAAATGATATCGTAGCTAACAAAACACCTTTGCATAGACTATTGCATGACAGTCAAAATAGAATTACGTTATTAAAAGCTTTAGATAGATATATAGAAAAACTTAACTCTAGCAAAACAAGTAGAACCTCAGCAGGTTTGTTTGATTATCCTGTACTCATGGCGGCGGATATTTTACTTTATGGGGCTTCTTATGTGCCAGTTGGGGATGACCAACGGCAACATTTAGAGCTTACTCGTGATTTGGGTATACGCATGAATAACAAGTTCGGTGAGTTGTTTACTGTACCCGAGCAGTGGAAGAGGCAACTCGAGTTTAGCAATCGTTTAGAAGGTGCTCGCATACGAAGTTTGCGTAACCCTGAGAAGAAGATGAGCAAGAGTGTTGACGACCCATCTGGCACGATACAGCTGTCTGATACGCCGGAAGAAGCGCACAAGAAAATCATGCGTGCAGAGACAGATGCGATGGGTTCTATTGATTGGAACTGGGATACGCAGCCTGGCATTACTAACTTGTTACAAATCTATGAGCTTTTGAGTGGCAAAACGCATGAAGAAGTTATGAACGAGTGGAAGGGTAAAGAGCGCTACGGAGACCTAAAAACTGTTGTCGCTGAGCATGTTGCGGTATTTTTGCAAGAATTCCAGGCTAATCTGGCAAGCGTTGACGAAGCTGCGTTGGTTGCGAAGCTTGAAGCGTCAGAGCTGAAGATGAGTGAAGTAGCAAACGAAACATTGCTACGTGTACAAAAGGCTGTCGGACTTCGAGCATGAGCCAAGAAATTGGGGAGCAGCAAGCAGAGAGCTGGTCGAAAAAAGTTCTAGTAGCGTCACAGTGGACTGAGGGTAGAGGCTGGTTGCGTTTTCATATAGGTTTTCCAGAGCGAACTGAAGCTTTGATGCAATCTCTCGCGGGGTTTCACCAAGTTGCTGTATGGGAAGAAGCGAAACTGAGACAAGAGCTTGCAGGTCAGTTTGGTGAGAATGTTGATCCGTTGAGAGCAATACGAATTGTGTTAGCTGCGATAGATACGGTAGACCTTAATTGGAGAAATGCAGAATCAGCTAATATGCCTTTCGGAGGCACAACATCTACTGTTGATTTTGTTGACTACCTACTTAGACAAACAGAACAACTGCCATTTAACGAAAGTGAAAGATAATACATGGCAAAAATACACTATACGATTACAGAAGAGGACGGTGTGGTCCGTGTTGATAAGTTCCTTGCTATTAAACACAGCGAATATTCTCGAGCTGCACTTGCAAAGTTGTTTACATTGAATCTGATAAAAATAAAAGGTGAACCAATACAGCCCGGACACAAATTGCGACCTGGTACGACGTTTGAATACGACCTGGGCCCGCTGCAGGCTGTGCCTGATGTGATACCGCTACCTGTGTTGTACGAAGATGATAATGTGATTGTCGTAAATAAACCTGCCGGGATTATTTCACATGCGCGCGGGCGGTTCTGGCAAGAAGCATCTGTCGCGAGCTTTATACGCGACCGTATTAGTGGGTTTGAGGGTGAGCGTGGTGGTATTGTACACCGACTCGATAGAGCGACAAGTGGAGTAATGATATGTGCACGAGATGAGGCAACACTGAAATATCTGCAAAAGCAGTTTAGTGACCGTCGTGTCGAGAAGACCTATGTTGCAGTAGTTCGTGGTGTACCTGAGATAGAGCATGCTGTTATTGATGCACCGATTGGGAGAGACCCCAAAACACCGAAAATGTTCAGAGTTGATGCAGATGGAAAAGCTGCTCAAACAGAGTATAAGATTCTCCAAAGCAGAAATGGGTATGCGATGCTGGAACTGAAACCAAAAACGGGCCGTACGCATCAGCTACGGGTGCATTTGCAGTATATCGGTTTACCTATTGTAGGCGATGAATTGTATAGCGGAGAGCCGTACAGTCGTTTGTTGCTGCATGCACGTAAACTAGAAATAGATATTCCGGTCAAAGGTTTGACGGTATTTGACTCACCTTTGCCGGACGAATTTGAGGCTCTGTTGCATGAACGAAAAAACTAAACGACTACTCGACTCTTATATAAGGAGGCCTCATAGTTCGCTCCTTTTAGTCGGTAGTATGGCGAGTGGAGCCGAGCTATGTGTTGATTATCTGGTTGGGCATCTACTTAGTGGTGAAAGTAGCAATAATATAATCAAACTATACCCTGAAGATGACAAATCTTTGACTATCGAACAAGTGCGTGATTTTAAGCGTTCGGTAATAACAAGTTCGCGTAGTAGAGAGAAAGTATCTCGAATTGCTTTTATATATGGAGTTGAAACGGCGTCTGGCGATGCTCAAAATGCACTTTTGAAAGTGCTCGAAGAGCCAGTGGAGCAAACTGTTATCGTTTTGATTGCGAATGATCGAAAAAAAGTGCTTCCTACAATTGTGTCGCGTTGTCAGATTGTTCCGATACTTCCAATCAGTGAAGAGCAAGCGTTAGATATCGCCAAATCTAAAAATATTGACGATGCGCAAGCTAGAAAATTCTATATGTTGAGTTCCGGAGAATCGACACTGTATATGCAGATGTTAGAAACTGTAGAAAGTAATAGCGTAGAACACCTTCAAGCTGCTAAAACGTTCCTGCAGATGTCGCCATTTGAACGATTGCAACAGCAAAAAATGTATGACAAAAATGCAAGTTTAGAAAAGCTGCTAGATGAGTTAAAGTTACTCGCTACTTTGGGTATGCATAATGCTTCTAATCAAGCTAATACAGAAAAATGGCATAAGATGATTAAAGAGCTGCGAGAAATAGATAATTTGCTTAAGAGAAATGTGCTTGTTAAAGCGCTTTTTATCCGTTTATGTATCTCTCTGTAATAATGGTATACTTATCTCTAACATGACCGCATTATTGCTTCTTGTCGTCTTTGCCATTATTGCATTCGTTGCGAGTAAGCAACGGGATAGTGAGCTGTCTCCGATACCGCTTAAAGTAAGCGAAAAACTTAGTGGACTTTGGGAAATTGCGCATCATGGTATGCGTGAAAACCGTTTTGTACGAGCAGAAAAAGCACTTCTGACGATATTGAACATAGATAAGAAGAATGCGGCAGCCTATAACCGACTCGGTATATTGTATGCGAAACAAAAAGAGTATAAAGACGCCATAGATTGTTTTGAAATTGCAAGTTCTATTGAGCCGTCAGCGTCTAGCTTGCACAACCTTGGGCTTATATATTACGAAACAGAGAACTATGAAAAAGCTGCAACAGCTTTTGAACAAGCGTTGAAGCTAGATGAAGAGATGGCTGCACGGCATATTGCTTTCGCAAAAGTTCAGGAAAAACTTGGCGATCTATCAAAAGTGATACATTCTTTAGAGCGAGCTGTTGAACTTGAAACGACGAGGGAAGCACTTAGTTTGTTGTATCAAGCGTATATATCAGCGAATAGAACTGAAGATGCAGAAAAAATAGAACGTATTTTAAGTAGACACCAGGAACGTGCGGTTCAAAAGGCGAAAGTGACTCGTCCTGCGCGACGTGTTGTTGTTTAGAGCTAACTCTTTACTAATACATTAATTCAGATATAACGTGTTGCTGTTGAAATGTGCCGTCTGGGTTTTTAGTACAGATATAAACATCTTCTCCAGCATTTTTTAAAAGTCCATGTGCAATTGAAAGAAGTCCTAGCGCTCTGCGATGTGCATCTGATGCATTTATCCCAAGATCTGATGCGATTTCGTTAACTCGTTCGTGTGCTGCTTCAGTTAGAGGTACGCTTGTCTTAATCATAATACATTTATTGTAATATACATATGTAATTTAAACAATAATATTATACTGTTTAATTAGTCTACCGGGTTTGAAAGATATCTTTTTACTGCGTCTTCAACCATACCTTCTGTGTCTATTTTTTGGGTATAGTTGTTAAATACTTCTGGTTGATTAAGTAGAGAAGTTTCAACTCCAACCAATACAACTTGTCCGCGTAAGATTAAGCCGAGTCCGTTATAAATATTTTTTAGTGATTCCCAACGCGGTCTAACAGTAATTTGTTCTTTTGATTCAGGCATGTGTTCTCCTTATGAATAAAATATAACACAATGAGTGCAGAGTGAAGGATTCGACTATGTATGTTCGCTCGTCAACGTGCAAGCACGCTCGCTCAGCCAGTCAAGGAAAACTCATTTATGAAGGATTCGGTCACGTTCCGCGACCCCCGAGTTTCGTCTTTGCAAGCAAGCTTGCAAGAGAAAACTCGTTTCCGAATTGCCACTGGCAATTCTCACCTTCGAAGGCATCCATCGAAGCTTCAAACACAAAACCCCGTACTAAACAAAAAAACTACCGCAAGGGTAGTTCTTTGTTTGGTGCAGAGTGAAGGATTCGACTATGTATGTTCGCTCGGCAACGTGCAAGCACGCTCGCTCAGCCAAGCGATGATTACTCAATATGCCACTGGCATATTTCGCCTTCGGTTCGAATCCACATTATGCTCAAATGAAAAACCCCTCTTGTGAGGGGCTTATCATTTGGTGCAGAGTGAAGGATTCGAACCTTCGAAGGCGAATGCCGACAGATTTACAGTCTGTTGTGTTTGACCGCTTCACTAACTCTGCATATATGTACCGAAATGAATGGAGCCACCTGTCGGACTCGAACCGACGACCCTCTGTTTACAAAACAGATGCTCTAACCAACTGAGCTAAGGTGGCAATTCAATAAAGTTTACCAGAAAATATAGCAGAGTTCAATTATTTATGGATATATGATGTACTTAAAAATCTACTAATCGTAAAATAGTGGTGGGCCGAACCTGAAGGCTGTAAAAACAAAATATTTGGTTGACGCGCAACTGGCAAATAGTGTTAAATACATCTCTGTACATGCCCGGGTAGCTCAGTGGTAGAGCGCATCCATGGTAAGGATGAGGTCTCGAGTTCAATCCTCGATCCGGGCTCCAAGTGATATAATATCGAGACCTTAACGACATTCAACAGGCATATT
>CAYNWE010000053.1:0-7325 GCA_964400855.1 uncultured Candidatus Saccharibacteria bacterium | reverse complement strand
GAAAAATACTCAGAACACGCCAGACAAGCTTCGATTGAAGAAGTACAACCCTGTTTTACGTAAGCATACCTGGTATGTTGAGACCAAGAAAAACCTCGGTCGAAACGAAGTAAAACCTCGTAAAGGCTAGTAACCCTGTGTTCGCTACTATACGTCGTATCGGTTATGTGACCGATACGACGTTATTTTTTGGGTTTAGCGGTATGGAGATGGGTGAATCTTTTGATAAGATGTGTCGAGCAAGGCTTGATTGTTCGCGAGGTCTTGTTCCACATACAGCGGAGGAGTACGGTACAGTTGTTGGTGCAGCGGTTGGGCTTTTTGGTGGAGTTGCGATTATGTTTGCTGGAATGTATATAGAACAAAAAAGGCAAGAAAACTAATTTTGACGTGTATCTAGTATAGCGTTAATAAGTTCTGCATGGCTCCAGACGAGCGGCGTGACACCAACTATCTCACCACTCTCAGGAGTGACCTGTTCTGAAAGCACGCCACTAGGTAGCGCGTGTTTTAATGACCAGTTAATATAGTGATGAGCTTTTTCAAGTTCTCCATTAACTGCGTAGTATTGTGCAAGCCATAGGGTTGTGACAAACCATGGATTGCCCATATGCGCAGGATCTGATCTGAAATAAGCGTCATGTTCATAGCGTGGTGAACCGCCAGACGGCGATTGGTCGAGTAATACTGATTCTATACGACTTAACGTTTGTTTGACAGCGACGCTGTCTGAATATTCAAATCGCCATGCTCCGTAAAACGATGAGACGTCAAGTACATTGTCGACTTTGCATTTTCCGTCCGCATACAGAAAACCTTTAATGAGCGACTGTGTTTGTTCGTTAAAATACAGTTTAGAGCTTGCTTTGAGCATTTGAGCTGTCTTGCGCCAGTCGTTAACGCCTGGGTAGTTATAGTCAAGCTCAGTGGCTATACTTACTGCCTCAATCAGCGCTTTGTAGGTAATTGCCGACGTGTAAGTAGTGCTTAAGAATTTCTCTTCCCAGAGATCGTAGCTCGCATGAGTAAGCCTCGTTTCTTCGTCTACAAAACGAACCATGAAATCACAAGCTGGACGAATGAAATCTTCCATGAGTTCGGCTATATACTCTTTGTCACCAGAATGTAAATAGTACTCAGCCATCATAAACACGACGATTGCTGTTTCATCCTCTTGGATAGCGAGCTCTTGCCGTTTCCCGTGAACAAGCGGGTGCCAAGTGCTACCTATTGCTCTGTCTGGTTGATACTTGTGCATGAGAAAACCATCTGGAGTTTGAATACTTTTACAGAAATTAAAAAATGCACGTGGTTCAAGGTGGTAACCTAGTTTAATAAGTGGCCACATTACATAGGCACCATCGCGAGGCCACACGTAGCTGTAGTAGTCGCGACCGTAGTTATATATTGATGAATCGCAAGAAGCAATGATACCACCATGTTCATCGGTATGAGCTTTGATCACCATGAGTGACTTCTTGATCGCAGTTTTGTACTCATCAGAAACATCGTGTAATTTATCGTTAGCAGTTGATAGCCAATCGTGCCAGTGCTGTGTAGTCGCTTGCATGCGTCGTTTGAAGCCTCCGTCTCGCATGAGATCATGCAGCTTTTCGAGCCTATTTTGGCTATCTGCGACAGCGAGCCAATAGTGAAAAGAGGTACTCTCTCCGGCTGCAATACTGTTACAGACGCGTATGGTAGAATCAACACCACCGTGTTCAACAGCTGACATCGAGAGCTCGCCGTCTTCTGCATCACGAAATGTTCCTTCTTTTCCTTCGATACCTGCATTGCCCGCAGCATATTGGTCAAATGGGGTGCCATCAGCAGTTTCTGCATAGGCGAGAATACTACAACGGCCTTTGTAGTCGAGCATGTATGGGCCTTCTGGTACGTACATCACTGTATCTGCACGTCCAAGCGCACTTATTTGAAATACTTGGTGGAAAAAGAGTCGGACTTCACGATCTTTATCGGCTAAATTTTTAACAGTTATATGCCGTGCGAAAATATCATGATTTGCATCGACAAAATCTTTAAACACGAGTTTTATCTGCAGATCGTCATTTGTCATTTCAATTTTGCTGAATAATTCATTCTCTTCGAAGTCAACTGTGCTTGTCCAGCTGCTGTCGTTAAGCCATTTAAACGACCCACTAATCCAGACGCCTACATGATGAGGTTGTATGCGTGCAGTGGTTAAATTTTCAAGTCCTACGTAGGGGTAGTAAAAGTCGTGTACTAATCCGTATTCATCGAGACCTACGGTCAATCCGGAATTGCCAAGCATTACTGACCGTGCCATATTTATAAGCCTCCGCCAGAAGTAAGTAGTCGAGATTGTGTGTCACGCCATGCGTTCATAAAAAATCGAAAAGCTTCGTATGGGGATGTATAAGGGCTGAAATAAGCATGTACGTCACCGTCACTGAACCATTTTGTGCACATATAGTAAAAATGGTCACTCGTTTGTAGCTTGCGCCAGTCGTCAATTAATGCATTGTCACCAGAATCTATAATTGTTCGTTCGAGAGAGTATAGCCCCAATATAGCATCATGCTGCATAGGGTTACCAAGCCATGCGGTTAAGTCACGTTCTGTGTCTGCCCAGGTAATGGTTTGCGGGACGTCAACAAAATCTTTTGATTCGTAACTTGTTGCTGCCTCGGTGATAGTTTTAAACGTATGGTGTTCATTCTTCAGCCATTCGTCTGGGAGGGCACGTAAGAAATCGAAAATGCCAGTGTCTGCCCATTGGTGCTCACCAAATGTTTCATAGTCCATAAACAAGTTTATAATGTCACCTTCGTAGGTTCCTTCGGCAAGCCAATGACAATATTTTTCAGTCGTGAGTGGCCATTCTGACCAGTTTTTGTCTGAGAAACGAAAGGCAACGTCGTCACTTAAACGATAGTTTTTCATGAGTAAGCGTATATTTTCGGTGTAGCTTGGTTGATAAACGTGATTTGGTGACCGCCACCCGAGGACTGGGTCCCAGCCTTCGGTAATAATCGCTTTGTAGCCTGCTTCATCTGCCCAATAAGCAAGGTCATTATTATAGCTAAGTTCTGTATTGCGAAAGGCGGTTGGGGTAACACCAAATACTTCACGTATTTTATTTGCATGCATGGCAACTTGCTTGACGAATTCTGCTCGTGAATAAAAAAATGCGAGGCTGTGGTAATAGGTTTCTGCGACTATTTCTACTTTTCCGGTTGCGACGATTTCCTTAAATGATTGGAGTACGTCAGGGCGCCATTGCTCAAGTTGTTCAATAAGAGTTCCGGTAATAGAGAGACTTATCTTGAAATTTGGGTGTTTTAACAATAATTCTTTCAGCACGGCATTAGTCGGAATATAAGATTTTTCAGAGACCTTGTCTATAATAAAACGATTGTTTGTATCTTTATTTGGCGATTCGTCATTAAAATAGAGATGATCATGTCCAGCGTTAAAAATAGAGTATGGTTTTACACGCCACGGTTGATGTGCATGAAGATAGAGGACGACCGATTTCATGCTGCTACCCCTACTGCGTGGTGATATCGTTGTTTCATAATGGTTACTGATTTTGTCCACGATTGTGACTCGTATTCTTTGTAGCTTTCCTGCCACATCGTGCGTGCAAGACTTGGATTTTGACAGAGTGCTAGGATCATGTCTGCCATTTGTTCGGTATCCCAGAAATCTACCTTATAAGCATTTCGCAACACTTCGCCAACTCCTGATTGCTTTGAGACAATAACTGGGGCGCCATAACCAATAGCCTCTAGAGCGACAAGGCCGAATGGCTCGCTGACACTTGGCATTACAAACACGTCAGCTATACGAAATGTGTCACGCCATGGTTTACCGGTACCATTCATCCAGCCTTCAAAAATCACATTTTTGGATATACCGTATTGTGCAGCAAGGAGCATGAGCTCTTCCTCTTGTTCGCCACCACCTGCGAGTAGAAATAGTACTTTTGGATCGACATGAACAACTCTTTTCGCTGCGTCAAGTAACTGGGTAAGACCTTTTTGTATTGTTTTGCGACCTGCATTCACTACGACCTTGTAACCCTGCGACTTCATGATTTCTAAGTATCGGTGTAGGTTGTTTGTTTCATCTATGTCGGCAGTGATATCCATTGAATTATGAACAACATGGATTTTGTCCGGATTAATCCCGTATTCACGGACAATTACGTTCTTGGTATGTTGACTAACCGCAAATACTTGGTCAGCCATCATGAGAGCCATGTATTCTATTTCTCGAACTTCTGGATTACCATGACCTCCAGCACTCTGGTCGTATTGGGTTGCATGCACATGACATATAAGTGGCTTACCAGTTACTTGTTTTGCTAGTATGGCCGCTTTGAAAGTGAGCCAGTCATGCGCGTGGATAATGTCAAATTCGCGTGAGCTCGCTAGTTTTGCAACGTTATGTGCATACAGGTCATGTTGTTGGCGTAGATCGAGCTGACCAATAATGGTTTTCGTCGTAGTGATACCGTATGTTGCTGTGTCGTAGACGCCGCCTGCAAAGCGAACATGGTCAACTGACTGTTGATGGGCAGGCGTAACGGTCATGAATGGTATGTTGAACTCTGCGGTATAGGGGAGGATGAATTCTATATCAACCCCTTGCGAAGCTAACCCTTGACACATCTGATAACAAGCGATACCCATGCCACCAGCATGATGAGGGGGCAATTCCCAACCGAGCATGAGTACTTTCATAATTACAATTGACCACCTTTTGAGCTTTTGGGGGGACTAAAGTGTGTACCTTCGCACTGAACATCACACCAGCGTTTATGACCCCTGTTTTGCATATGATTTCAGTATAATGCTTATGTCGTCTTAGCACAAGTAGAATAAAGAGTGCATTTTTATAAGAAATGTGCTACAATAGTTCAAAGCGTAATCTGGGCTGCAATCCCAGATTTTTTAATGAAGAAATAGGATTAGAAAATGCAAGATAAAATACGTAACATAGCTATTATTGCCCATGTTGATCATGGCAAAACTACTTTGGTAGACGGATTGCTAAAACAGTCAATGACGTTCCGTGAAAATCAGGCTGAAATGGGTCAGGATTTGATCATGGATAGCGGCGATCAAGAGCGAGAGCGTGGTATTACTATCACTGCCAAGATTACTGCTGTTGACTATGAAGGGTATCGTATCAATATCATCGATACACCTGGGCACGCTGACTTCTCTGGAGAAGTTGAGCGGACGCTCCGTATGGCAGACGGTGTTATTTTGGTAGTCGATGCACAAGAAGGCCCGATGCCACAGACAAAGTTTGTGTTGAGTAAAGCGCTTGGACTTGGGTTGAAACCAATTGTTGTTATTAACAAAATTGACAAACAAGCATCTCGTCTTGGTGACGTTGAAAACGAATTGGCTGATTTGTTCTTAGAGCTTGCAATTCATGAAGACCAGTTGCACTACCCAACGTATTATGCGATTGGGCGTGAAGCAAAGGCTTGGAAAGAAATACCTGCAGATGCGACAGCGGATGCTGATTTGACGCCAATCTTTGAGGCGATTATTAACGACATTTCTTCGCCGCAAGTTTCTTCTGAAGGCTCGTTACAGCTGCTTGTATCTGCGTTACGTTATGATTCGTTCCAAGGAAAATACTCTGTAGGACGCATCGAACGAGGGATGTTGAAAAAAGGACAGCCAGTGACGCTCTGTCAAGAAAATGGTATGAAAAAAGGCAAGATTGACCGTGTGTATCGTACAGTTGGATTGCAGTTTATCGAGATTGAGTCAGCGAGCGCAGGAGACATTGTTTCAGTTTCAGGCATTGCGGATAGTCAGATTGGTGACACTATCGGAGATGCCGATGCACCTGAAAGCTTGCCACGTATTGAAGTAGAAGCACCTACTTTGAAGATATATCTTGGGCCAAACACAAGTCCGCTCAAGGGCAAAGAAGGTGAATTTACGACAAGTCGCCAGATCAATGACCGCTTGCAGAAAGAGCTTGAAACTAATGTCGGTCTACGAGTTGAAGAAGAAGGTATTGGTTTCTTAGTCGCTGGCCGTGGTGAGCTTCATTTGTCAGTTTTGATTGAAACGATGCGACGCGAAGGCTATGAGTTTGAAGTAGGCCGCCCACAAGTGGTTACTCATGTTGAAAACGGCGTCGAAGTTGAGCCTATTGAAGAAGTTGTCGTTGAAGTACCGGCAGAACATGTTGGTGCTGTACAGATGGAGTTTGGAAAACGACGTGCTGATTTGGTTGACCAGTTCAGTAGTAACAAAGGCGTCACGAAACTTGTGTACAAATTGCCAACTCGGTCACTACTTGGTGCTCGAAACATCTTGTTGACAGCTACGAAAGGCACAATAATTATGAACACCTTATTAGATAGCTATGCACCACTGGGATCAGCTTTAGACCAGATACGAAATGGTGTATTGATTGCCTGGGAAGCAGGCGTGAGTACCCCTTATGCATTGCAGAATGCGTGGGAGCGAGGCGTCATGTTTGTTGGCCCAACTGAACAGATTTATGCGGGACAAATTGTCGGTTTGAACCAACGCCAAGACGATCTTGAAGTGAACATCTGTAAAGAAAAGCACCTTACCAACATGCGCAGTAAGAGTAGTGATGGTGTTGTCCAGCTGACTCCGCACACTATCATGAGCCTTGAGCAATGTCTAGATTTCATTGAAAACGATGAATTACTTGAAGTGACACCGAAGAGCCTCCGTTTGCGTAAGCGAGAACTCGACCACAACAAGCGAAAGCGCGCCGCTAAGAACTAGGTTTGCCTTATGTTTATTGATCGAGAAAAGAATCTTATCACTTTCCCATTGCCACTGATTGAGCCGGCAAGCGACGAGTTAAGAGAAGCTATGGATTCTGTCTTAGGCGACCCTGATAGTTTTGAAACTAGTATTTTTCATGAAACCGTTGAAAAATATCCATTACTTACAAATTTTAGAGGTACAGAGTGGCATACTGATGCTTTTGACGCCAAAGAATATAAGCTTGAATTGGCTGCAACATCAACACCAACTACTGTTGCGTCCGCGGTTATAGATTTCAGTAAGCTCGAGAAAAGTAATGTGATTATATTTCTCGATAAGCCTGCAGAATATTTGAAGCATAGTGTATCGGAGCGTTGGGTTGAAGATGCTGAAGCAGTTGGTGAGCTTGTTGCTAAAAACGGTTTAATTGTTCGAGACGTAAAAACGTTGCAAATTGAACCTTATCAGGTTGCGAGTGGCGATGCTGCAACCCTACTCCATAGGTCGTCAGAAATTAAGCCTAACGAGCCTAGAGTTCGTGCTTTATATAGACGGTTTTAT
>CAYNWE010000052.1:0-7350 GCA_964400855.1 uncultured Candidatus Saccharibacteria bacterium | reverse complement strand
AGTTACGCTAAGTTGCTACAATTACATAAGTGGAAAAACAAGATTTTATACAATGGGCTCGCAAGCTCCAAGAATCCTATCAGGCAAGTGAGTCAGTTCAGACGCGGTTGTCGAAGGTAGATTTGGTGGCAATTGTTGGCCCGACAGGTGTTGGTAAAACGACACTCATTAATCAGCTCAATATGCCCGCGGTCATGAGTGACGTATCTCGTAATATGCGCCCAGATGAGAAAAATAACCAGAATTATCATTTTCGCGAAGACTACCTGCAGATATTACAAGAAATTAAAACTGGCCAGTTTGCTCAATTTGTCGTGAGTGATGCGGGAGATTTTTATGGTACACATATTGATGCATACCCACAAGAAGGCTGGTGCAGTATGGCAATTTTTGCAGAGGCAATCCCAAGCTTTCGTGCGCTTGGCTTTAGGCGCGTCTTGCCCATTTATATTATGCCGCCTGGATATGTTGAATGGATGCGTCGTGTCGGTGCCCAGCGCGAGTCAGACCTTTCCAGCCGAATCGAAGAAGCAATTAAGTCGGTTAAAACCGCACTCCTTGATAGTGAGTATCATTTTGTCCTGAACGACAGCGTCGAACTTGCCTTGCGAGATATCAACAGAATTATTAACGATGAACCACCGGATGAACATCGTGCACGGCTCGCACGCGAGACAGCAGATATCTTATTAGAGCGTTTAGGTGATCAGGATGACAGCATGTACTTCTCATCTGACGCCGAATAATCTATAATAGTCAGATGGAAGAGCGCGTAAAACAAATACTTATTGATTTGCATGGGGCTGTTGCAGCATATCGCATGCCAGCATCCGCACAAAAGCTTATCGGCTCCGGTGAGGTTACTTTGCTCTGCGGGGTGACCGCATCAGGTAAGAATACTATTTCTAATTATCTCGTGAGCCATGGTAATTATGCACCCGTCGTGTCACACACAACCCGCAAGCCGCGAGAGAATCATGACGTGCTTGAACAAAACGGCAATGAGTATTGGTTTGTCACCCCTGCCGAGATGCTCGATCTAGTACGAAACCAAGCGTTTATAGAAGTAAAAGCTATACATGGCGAAACATGTTATGGCACGAGCATCGCATCTGTTCAGTCAGTGATCAGTGTCGGCAAGCACCCAGTGATGGAAATTGACGTGCAGGGAGCATTAGAGCTTACTGAAGCAGTGCCAAGTTTGCGTCCATTATTCATTTTGCCACCAAGCTACGATGTGTGGATGAAACGACTCAGTTCTCGCGGTTTTATAACAGATGCTGAAAAAGAGCGACGACTTCGAAGTGCTACCATGGAAATTCAGACGGCACTTGACCACCCTGCGTTCATTTTGACGGTGAACCATGAAGTCGAACAAACGGCAGCTGAGATAATGCACGGACTCGATACGAGCGAGCAAGCGCAGACATCTCACCGACGACTCGCTGAAGAGCTACTGAGTATTATTAAATCTATTTAAGTAAACAAAAAACCAACAAGTCCAATAGTTATCAGGGCGATTCCGATCCATTGACGAGCGGTCACATGTTCTTTAAAGAGGAGCACTCCTACTACAGTCATAGGTACAACCTGCGCACCCTTAATGGCGGTGACATAGCCTGCATTAGGTGCGGTTGTTTTTGCGGTGAGTGTGAAAAATATATTCAGTGTCATAGTGAGCCCAATGAAAGACAAAGCTTTTTTGTGAGCATAAATACTCGACTTCAGCTTACGGCTAAAGTGCTGTGTACTAGATTTTTTGCTCATATAAATGCTAATGAAGATAATGATTGGTGCAACTAACAGTGAAGACATAAAATTGAGGTATATTGGATTTGATTCTCGTAGGAGTGTCACCTCGACAGGTGAGTATATCGCTCGGAGTACAACTAAGAACAGCACTATAAGAACGGCACCTGAATTATTCTTTGCTGTCGACAAGTGTTGATTTCGATGTTTTGTCGTAAAATACGCGCCGCTTACGATTAAGCTCGCAGCTAAAATACCAACCAATGATGGAGTCTGTCCCAACAATATATAAGATGAAAGAATACCGGTGACAGCAGTAAGGTTAAGTAGCGGGGCAATTATTGAAATGTCACCTATTTGTATAGCTTTGTAGTACAGCATGAGGTCAATTGCAGCTGTGAGAGCGTATAGGAGCAGGTAGAGCATGAACGGCGTACTGAGTGAGAAAGGATTTATCCACGCTGCAAATGGCAACATGAGTATCAGGAAAGGAAGGGCCGTAGCCTGTTGTAGCCATGCAAGTGCTGATGATGGAATTTTGTCTGATAATGTTTTCTCAGTGCTTCGCCGAGTTACCAATAGGGTCATTGCTGCAAGTGAATAGAAGAACCACATCAGTGTAGTGTATCGATGAATACCGGAAATACCAAACTGGCAATCTTGCATATCGAGTGCTAAAAAGGTATAATCACTACCAAGATGACACCACGTCAAGAGAAGATATTACGAGCTATTGTAGAAGAGTACGCTGAAGTAGCGAGCCCTGTTGGTTCGCATTTACTCGCAAAAATCTTCCAAGTTTCGAGTGCAACAATACGTGCAGAAATGGCTGAACTTGAGCGGAGTGGATATATTACGCAGCCGCATACAAGTGCGGGGCGTATCCCGACTGACAAAGGTTACCGCTTTTATGTCAATCAGACGACTGAAGAGGGCCAGCTTGAGCGAACGCCACAGCGTGCTGAACGTGCGTTGAGCGCGCGAATCGGTGAGGGAAGTGTGCCTGAGCGCGCAATTAGAAATACGGTTGATACGCTCGTCGAATTGACGCATAACCTCGGTATTGCCACCATTGGGAAGCAATTGTATATGAGTGGGCTGTCTAACCTGTTCGGGCAGCCAGAGTTCATGCACCCGGGCCAAGTACAGGAAGTTGCACGACTGCTCGACAACCTCGAGCCGTGGTTGCGTGAAGCGGCACCAAATCAGCCATTAAGCGTGTATATCGGCAGTGAAAACCCTATCGGACGAAATAGCGGCTGCAGTTTGATTATTAGCAAATTCAGAAGCCCATATTCAGACAGAAGTTTTATTGGGGTACTTGGCCCAACAAGGCAAAGCTACCGAGAAGTGATGAGTTTAGTCGAAAATGCAGGTCAGATGTTGGAGAAGGCATTGTATGACTGAGCGTAGTGATGCAGTAATATGGGCGGCATTTTTTGTAAACTTGGCAGAAACAACAAATGCAGAGTGTTCAGATATACGGGTTACATATAGTATTGAAGCTGGTAGGAGAGCGGTGCAAGCTGTACAGGCCGGGCAAAAACAGATTGGCCTTGAAATTGCACAAGCCGCATTACATTTCGAATGGAAGGATTAAACTATGACAAAGAAAAAAGATGAACAAGTAGATTATCAAGAAATCGCAGAGCAACTCGCTGTTGAAAATGCTGCATTAAATGATGCATTACTGCGAGAGCGTGCAGATGCGATGAATGTTCGTAAGCGTGCTGAGGATGACCGCTTGAAGATGGCAGGCTTTTATAAAGGTCATGTCGTCAAAGAGTTGTTGCCAGTTATAGACAACTTTGAACGCGCGCTGAAACACGTACCGAAAGAGCTCGAGCAAAACGACTACATAAAAGGAATCCAAGGGGTTGTTAAGCAGTTTGAGCAGACGCTCGCGAAGATAGGCGTCGAACGAATAAAGACTGTTGGCGAGCATTTTGACCCAAATTTGCACGAAGCGGTCAGCATGGAAGAAGGCGACGGCAATGATGAAATTGTATCTGAAGAGCTGCAAAGTGGCTATAAAATAGGTGACGACGTGTTGCGTCACGCCATGGTGCGAGTAAAGGCGCAGTAGTAAGAGTAGCTATGTCGATCACAAATCCGAGCTATTGTCCTGGTGAAGGTCGTCTTGAGGTGGCATCACGTTCATACTTTCAATTCGCTTTAGAAATCCACCTCACTCGTGAATTACTTGCAGCAGGCCAGGTTGCAGTTAATAGTGCGCTACATTTTATGACGACCGCAGGTGATAACTGGGGAACACTAAAATCTCAACAACTACAGCAATGTTTTGAAGCGGTTGCAGCTGGTGATTGCCCATATTATCCCCCAACTCGTACAACTATAACTAAGACGAGTGAGTTGTAGTGTTATGCAAGGAGAAGCTCCACATGGATATGAACAAGAAGAGCGACGGCCTGCTACTGATTGGGACGAAGACGGACAACGAGCAACCAGGCAAAATAGTGCAGATGTAGCAAAGTGGCGAGCAGAAGGCCGATTTGAACTCCCGCTCCATATCTTGATTTTACCTATTCAAACAAATAACGGCCTAGAGAGCCCTCCTCGCCCATATACCGAAAAGTAGTCCTATGCCTAGCGTTTTAAGGGCGAAGACTGAGCAAGTAGTTGACGTCAGCCTTTGGGAGATTTAAAGCAGATATACTATTTCGAGTTTCAGTAGTTGGTGTAAGTTTCCACTCAGCAAAGTAGTCTGACAAATCAACTCCAGTGACTTTTGATGCTTCTAAAATAAACAATTGCTGTCTGAATTCCATAGTCGGTGCTTGGTCGAGTTCCGGCCGACGTAGGGCTGGATCCCGGTATCTATAATTCAATGTTGCGTAGAATTCCGTGCCGTATGCGAGGCGAAGTTGCCAGAACATTGTGAGCGGCTCAAAGAAAGGTCCAAGATCATTGAAACTTGATACTTCCTGGCGTCTACGTAACGCGCCATCCCAAAATGACATTTCCGGGTATATTTCACTGGGTGCATTTACTAAATGATTCGGCTGTCCCAATCTGCGTTGAAATTCCAGTGAGAAAATATTCGTACTCACTTCAATAAGGTTTTCCCATTCCCAGGGGCCTTGATACTGATGTCCAGATTCATGCCAGATACCCCACCCGTCGGTTGCTAAGCGGTCTGTGAACAGATATGTCGCTCCGTCGCTATAAGGTATGCCGACTCGGTAGTTGAAAGCCCACATATAACCGATGGGATCATCTTTAGGTGTCGCATGGAAAAGCCCGGTTCTTTGTCGGAGCGGATCGGGTGAGTCATCACTAACCCCGAAAAGCGAATTGTGTGATTCAATCATTTGGTCCATGAGCATCGATACTTGAGACATTGTCGCGTTAGGTGAACCCACTAATGCACTTTTGATTTTGTCAACCGGAAAGGTGGTGAGTGTTCTGTGCGAAAGCACTTCAGCATAAGGGGTTGTCGCACTGTTCAATTCCTGTATCCATTTAGCTTGTGATGTAAAATCCCGTTGGTAGAAAGGCATTTTCGTACCACCTGTTGGAACAGTGATTGCTATTTGAGCTGCTCCCGTACCATGAGCATAAAGGTATAATGGACCACTGCTCCTTGCTGGGAACGATATAGGGCCATTGGGGTTAAGGTCATATTTTGACAGCAGCGGAATCTCGAATGACACTGCACCCGAAGACGCATTACCAGAGGTCAATTCCCATGGGCCAATTAGCGCACCTATCGTAACCCCTGCAGGCACAGGACCAGTGTTGATAGTTACTTGTTCACCAGCATTTATGTATAACCCGGTTGGCTTGTAGTCAGCAAACGAGAAGTTAGTTTTAAGCGTTAATCGCTCGTCTAAGGAAGATAAAGATGGTGTGATTCTATATTCGCGTCGCTCAGGGTTAATATAAGAGCCCTTCACTTCAGGTGGATCAACTGGAGCAAGGATTGGCGATAAGAGTATGTACTGGATGATACCTGAGCCTGTCTCTTCGCTAACTAGTGTCGCACCTTGCTCTGTGATTCCAGCTTCTGATTCAAAAATGTCCCCAAGCGACCCTGCATTAGCTGACGGTAGATACGTACGCGAGAAAAAGTAGCTTCCACCAAAGATAATCATTATAGCTGCGAAAGACGCCCCTGCGGTTTTGAGAGTAGGGTTGATTGATTGTTCTGGTGCAACAAAATTGTAGTCCATATCGAATCCGTGGTTGTTCATAAGCGCAGCTTCTCTTCGTTTCGAAACGAAGAGATGTACGCCTAGCCCAATAAGCCCAATAAAAACCATAAACATTGAGAAGGCGAATACTGTATTTCTTTTGAACCAACCAGCGTAAGTAGTTGCGGTGTCGTTTTTTACATCGACGACAGATTGCACTTTTTGCTCTTGCCCTGCTGCACTTGTTGTCACGGCAGCAATTTTTACTGGTCCATTAGCATAGTTGCTCGTGTCTACTGTATTGCCCTCAATCGGTTTATCGTTTACGAGATATGTTGTCGTTGGGCGTCCGCCGGTATTTTTATTTATTTTATCTTGCGGCAAGTCAAGTCGAACAGTTCCGGACACTGGAGCAGAGTTAATTTTACCGACCAATATTGTTGTCGGTGGGTTTGGTTTAGCCTCTGTAGCAGGAGCAGGAGCAGGAGCAGGAGCAGGAGCAGGAGCAGGAGCAGGAGCAGGAGCAGGAGCAGGAGCAGGAGCAGGAGGCGTTACAACAGGTTCATTGATTTCGTTGGCAGGCTGGGAAGTGGGCTGTGGAGGACCGTCTGTCGGCGTGTTGTTAGTCGGATTGACTGATCCCGGTTGTGGTGAGGTAGTCTCGGGTGTTTCCGGAGCTGTATCGACAGGCACTGTTGGTGTAGGATCAGTCGGCATACCCACGTCTTGATTTTTATCAATGACAAAATCAATTTTGTTTGAGACTATTTCTCCTGCAGGGATAGATGTTTCAGCTATAACCTCAAGTGTATGTGGTCCTTCCGCATAGCTGGAGAGATCGTACCCGCCGCATTCTCCTGTTGACGAGTCTTGAAATAAGCAGTACGGCGGTGTGCTTCGTGTTGCGATCACTGAATCATCCAGCTTGAACGTAACATTGGCGTCCGCTTCGTTTTCCTTGACAATGTTTGCACGAACAATTACAGAATCTTTGACGATCTGATCCTGAACAATGCCTTCAACTGAAAGAGAAAGTGGAATATAGATACAGTTAGTGCCGGGCCCTAGCCCATTTTCACGGGCAGTTTCAGGCACGCAGTCTGACTGTACAGTGATAAGGATTTTGTCTATAGCAGTTTCACTGCTGTCTGTTATGAGTCGGAATTGTCCATTTGCTTGGTCTATGGCGATACTATTTGACAATCGCACCCACTCCCAAGACCCAGGATTTACTGGATTCTGAAATAGAATCTTCTCACAATTCTCATTTGTCGATAAACTTAATGCCTGATCCACTTGAGTTGTGCGAATTAGTGCGTAGACATAGTAGTTATCAGGAGCTGCGGTATAGTTGATACTCAGGCCTTTATCCGCACAGTCTTGTTGACTTGAAGCCCTTTTTAGACTGCTCGTAAGGGGGATGATGGTAGTTACAATGAAAAGTAGG
>CAYNWE010000051.1:0-7411 GCA_964400855.1 uncultured Candidatus Saccharibacteria bacterium | reverse complement strand
GAAGAAGTTCAATTCTTGGTTGTGCCGCTGCTGCCACCCGTATATCCCCTTTTTATTATGCTGCACCCTCGGCAGCTACTCTGTTAATTTCTGCAATTGTGGTCATTCCGCTCAACGCCTTCAGATAGCCGTCTTGTCGCATAGTAATCATACCTTCTGCTTGAGCCATTCGTTGTATCTCTGCGCTCGTTGATCGTTTTAAAATAAGCGACTGTATAGCATCAGAGACTTCGAAGACCTCATACAACCCCATTCGGCTCTTGTAGCCTTCTGGTGTCTCGGGTTTACTCTTTCCCTTAAACAAAGTATAAGCGCTTTGGTTACCTAGAGGCAAGTTAGAATAGCCCAGATTTCGAGAAATTTTTGAAATCTCCTCTTGTGTCTTCGGTAGAATGCTGCCGAGCGTCGACACAATCGCTTCAGTTTCAGCCTTTGACGACTTGTAACTTTCACGTTCGTCTATGTTTCGGCGCACCAATCGCTGTCCAATAACTGTGTGCACCGTGCTTGCAATCAAAAATGGCTCAATCCCCATATCGAGCAAACGTGGCAAAATACCCGCAGCAGAGTTTGTGTGTAGCGTACTGAACACCAAGTGACCCGTAAGCGCCGCCTGCACTGCTAACGTGGCTGTTTCCTTGTCACGAATTTCTCCCACCATAATCACATCTGGGTCTTGTCGCAAAATAGAACGCAGGCCTGAGGCAAACGTCAAACCCACGTCAGCATTTACCTGTATCTGGTTAATACCGCCCATTTTATATTCAACCGGGTCTTCAAGTGTGACGATATTAATCTTGTCGCTCTTAATTTCTTGCAATAGTGCGTAGAGTGACGTTGACTTACCAGAACCAGTCGGCCCAGAGGTGAGAATCATGCCGTTTGGCCGTTCAAGCCCCTTTCGGATAGTATGCAGCGCACGCCCTACGTAACCCATCTTTTCAAGCTCTAGCGCGGTACCACTTTTATCGAGCAAACGTATCACCACCTGCTCTCCCCACACGACAGGCGATATCGCGATACGAAGGTCAATTGTCATGTTTGCCACTGCAATAGAAAACTGTCCATCTTGTGGTGTTCTATGTTCGTCTATTTTAAGATTGGACAGAATTTTAATTCGCGACACTAACGGTGCCTCGGTTGACTTCGGGAGCTGCATAATTTCGCGTAATACTCCGTCAACCCGGACTCGAATCTTGAGCATCTTCTCAAGCGGCTCTATATGGATATCGCTCGCTTTATTCTTGGCCGCATACTCCAATATAGTTGAGAGCGCTTTACTTATAGGCGAATCGTTGGTGATTGTCTTAACATCGCGCTTGGCATCATCTTCTACCTGCTGTTCTTTAATCTGAGAATCAAGCACGCTGCTGACGTCATGTGACAAGTCACCCTTGTACTGTCGCAATACATTACGTATACCTTCCTCACTCGCGGCATACACTTTTAGCGGTCGTCCGATTTTATTGCTCAAAAAGTCAACTGCCTGTACATTGTCAGAGTCAAGCATCGCCACGACGAGCCGACTACTCATCTCACCAAGTGGCACTGCCATATATCGCTCTGCGATATCCTTCGGCAACATAGACAATATCTTTGGGTCAATCATTGCGTTGACCAAATTTACATAGGGTACTTTTGTCACACCGGCAATAAGCTTCGTCAGCGTTTCATTAGAAAGATACCCCTCGGTAACGAGTGTGCTAAAAAGTGGTGAGTCTTTTTCTTCAGCCTTAGAGCGTGCTTCAAGCATTTTTTCAGCTGGGATTATCCCCTGCTCAACAATCGCCTTTTCAACTTGCTTCTGCGTCGTTACAGACAAAACACTCATTTACTGCCACCCTTTCTGCAACGGTTATTGCGCTCCAAATGGGTTACTATTCTGGTCGGTACCAATTTGAATATTTTGTGATGGATTTATTGAATTCTGATTAAAATATGTCGCATCCGGTCGGTCAAAGTTTGTCAAAATTGGTGATACCACTTCGACATTCTGCTTGCGATCAGCTGGTGTTGAAAACAACAATCCAGAAACAACAAAAGATAATATTGCGCTGACAACTGCAACAACAGCTAGTACACTCAAATCTTTTTTCTTCATTTTATTTCACCACCTTTGTACTCACCTGGAAAGTCTTTGGCTGCGTAAAGAACGTTCGCACAGACACTTGTGCCTGCAGGACTGTTTCTCCAGATTGTATCTCGAGCCCATCAACATACATTGGCCGAATCGAACGCTCAAGTGTCTCGAGCAACCGTTGCAACCCAGCCGTATCAGAGCTCACCGTAAACTGATATGGTACTTCAATAGGCTTCACGTCTTTTATTGCCTTTTCACTTGTCTGTGAGAGTGAGCTATCTTCAGCACCTCCGATAGAGCCAATGTCATAGCCGCCATCTCGCAATATTTTCTCAAAACTACTCGATAATGCCGGATAATCATATTTACCAGGCAATGCATCAAGCACTAACTTGGTATTACCGCCGTCAAGTGCGCCGGTGCCTGTTGGGTTCCCACCGAGTATGTTCACTTCTTCAGATTGAAAGGCGTTATACGCTGTCTTGAGTTCTTCAATCGTTGCCTGGTTTTCTTTCATAAGCCGCAGGGCGAGCTCTTTTTCGCGAATCACACGACCATGATACAAACTCTGACTGATCAATGAACGAGTTGCAAACACACTGAACACAAACATGAACGTTGCTGTCGCGACCGCAATAAGCATCTTACTATTGGTGCGGTCGATAATCTCATGCTTTACCGACTTATGTGAAGTAATCACTTTTCCTGGCATTACTGGCTCACTCCTGCTTCTGCTGGTTTCGTACTGATCGTCTGGTCCTGCAATTGCATAACGATTTCTTTCGTATTCTCAAAAATTGTTGGGTCAAATTTCATCTCAATCTTAAACGATGCAAGCTCGTTATCACCGGTCAACTCTGTTCCAACTTGACTAAATGGTGCTTGCATCTCTGCTTCGCTCCCTTCAACCATAAACCGCACTGCTTTAATGTTGTCGACAAACTTATTGACCGTAGCAATACTATCTGCACTCCCTTGCAACGTCAACGTTTCAGATACAGCGTCAAAATTAAGGAGCGCAACTTTTGCTTTTTCAGGGCTCAAAAACGTCACATAACCAAATAATCTTGACGACTCTGGCTTGCCCTCATGCAGCTCAGGCAGCAACGATAACTGGTTCTGCACCGTCAAGATATTATTGATATCTTCGACCGACTGTATTTTTACCTCTGCTGCTTTTATATCTTCCGTTAAATCTGAGATGTGCTGTTTTTGCGCTACCTGCACTACGCTAAACAACAACAGCACAACACCGATAGATCCGGCTGAAACCAAAAAAGAAATGCTAACAATTAAGCGCTTCGTACGCTTTGCTTTCACGTAGTCCTTTTTCACATCAGGTAGTAAGTTAAACTGCAACATACTATTCGTACCTCTCAGCCAGCCCAGCAGCAACCGCAAATTTGCTCGAAATTGCCAATAAATCATTCTGCTTTTGTGCTGGGAAAGTGACATTTCGCCACGAGTTTCCAATCTCAACAGTCATCGCAAACTTGTTTGCAATCGTCAGCGGAAATTCTGGTAATGTAGAGGCACCCCCAGTGACAAGGATTCGGTCCAGCTTCGTACTGGGGTAACGCGTCGTAAAGAATTTTACCGACTTCTCAATCTCTGAGATGAGAATATCTACGGTACTAATAATCGCATTATAGATTTGCCCTTCAAGCTTATCTTTGCTCATACCAAACTTGAACACAAACTGCTGTGCTTGCTTTTCATCGATTCCAAGTCCTTGCATTGCAGACTTGATAATTCCTTCTATACCAACAGGGATAGATCGTATCAAACGTGGTGCTCCATTGAGTGTGATTACGAGATCAGTAGCAACATCCCCCATGTCGAGGAGTAACGTTGCTGCTTGATTATCCGGCGCCAACAATGAGCGTGTTATAGCCAAGCTGTCAGGCTCAAAAGCGATTACATTGAGGCCTATAGACTCGAGCATATCAAGACGCTGCTCAACGAACCCGTTACTCACACTTGAGAGCAGTAGTTCAACCTTACTTGCTTCTTTTGGTGAATCACCAAGTAATGCCCAGTCAATCTTAGACTCTGACAATGGTGTAGGGATAAGTGAATCAGCTTGAAAGCGAATAGTCTTCTCTAGCTCTGCAGGACTCAAACGGTCAACATCGACGACAGTACTAAACACACGCTGCGACGGTAACCCGACAGCAACATTTGGGGTCGAAATCCCACTTTGGGCAACGACTTGCTTCACTGCTTCAGCGAGACGCTGAATATCCGCGTTCGCGTCGCTGCGTGAAATTTTTGGATCAATATCAAGAAAGCCAAAGCTTACTAAAACTTTGTTTTTACCACCCCGCATCTGTACCACCCTGATTGCTGAAGTACCGATATCGAGTCCGAAAAAATCAGATCCAACCGATAATATACTCATAACTAGTGTTTATTATACTGCATATGTTTATTTTTAACACAATTAAATTCTTAAGAAATGTATCGACGTTATCTACAGGGCTGGAGGTAGACTCAAAACACCGTCAAACTCCGCACTTGCAGCACCTTTTCCTTGCGCAACGAGCGCGAGGTATAGTTCAGGAGAGAACCGGAACACCTCAGCAATATTCGCAGAATTCGCCGGTTCTGCTCCAGCAACTGCAGTAGCAACATTTCCCGTAGTACGTAGCAGGTGCACCTGACGAGCAATAAACGCACCATTAACGACTAACTGCCGTTGGCAATTTGCACTGACACCTGCAGCATTTATCAGACCAGGCTTCAAGTCTGTTGTCGTTTCACTCAATGCACAGGTATGAATCTCTCCGCTTGTTACGTCAGCGGGGTTTGGCAGTGCCACATATTGGCCATCGAGCTGGCTTACGTTGTTGTCAACGTAAATGTTACCCAAGGCAATGATTCGTACCAATGGAATATCAGCAATAGTTGCCCAAGGTCCTGGGTTGTATGCGACCTGCCGAGCACCACCACCAGTATAAGTATCGTCACCTATCCAGATGTCTCCATTGATATATATTGTTATCCGCCTACCGCTTTGTATAGATTGTCCAGCAGGAGTCATGAGATGCACCGAACCAGAGTAGTAATAATCGTCTGTAGTCAGTGTTGACAGGTCAACAATAGGCAAATTCGAAACGCTATGTGTCCCGCTTATTAGTGGCGCTGTTGTGTCTGTTGGTCGCTCTGCCCAGTAGTCATCAGCACACTGGGCTACGGCGAACCCACCACCAAATTCAGTCGTCCCTGTGGTAAATGCACTTTCGTTCGAGAACCCAAGCGCACTTCTGCTCGTCCTCCCGAGATCCTGCGACCCAGGCAATACATTATCAATACCACCAGTCGCAAATACTGCGAGCTCTGCCGCCATACCTCGGTATTCGGCATGAGTGTTCGCGCTCCCAAATATTCCGTTGCCTTGTGCATCTGCAGCGCCATTTATACTACATGTTTCTCCATAGTCACCACCTGCAAACACATCATTTCCATAGAATCGCGCGTACGGTTGCCTATACGCCGAGAAGTCGACTCTACCGCCGCCACCAGGATCAGTCGGCGTGTTCCCATTAGCGGCATTTAGGTCACAAGCACCGCCAGCATATCCTGCTTCAGAATCAATAGACCAGCTCGCGCTATGGTCACCCTCATCCATAAATATCAACTCTGGTGGTGGCACAGTTTCGAGAGATACCGTTCCACCGTCAGGAATAGTGATAATATTGCTTGACCACTGCGGTGATCCGTCAACCCCATCAGCATCGCCACGTATCCCGTTTGAGAGCATAATTTCTCTGCCCGTATTACGCAAGTCAAGTGGTGCAAACGGGTTAGGGTTTTCTACAGACACTCTTGCTCGGAATGCAAGACCTACAATTACATCCCTTGGAACAACACGACAAATAGGTGGGAGCAATACTATGTCCGGCCTGTCCGTCGCATTATTTGGTGAGGAGCATGTCGCTGTGCCAGAATCAGCAGTAACTGTCCATGCAGCAATGATGTCAAACGACGTATCCAGCACTCGTATGTTCTGCGCCGTCTGATACTCAGCACTACTATTTCGTCCTATACTTGTCGGCACTCCTTGTGCACTCCCAGTTCTGTTTTCTGATACACCGACCACGTTTTGTATTTCATATGATGCAGCATTTATTGCAATGCTGCTTGGGTTTGGATTCGTCACACGTACTCGTACGCGGAAACGCTGACCGGCGAGCGGCGCCGCAGGGTCAAAAGAGAGCACTTCACATGTTGGTGGCCTGTTACTTACCGTTACGACCTGCCCTGCATTCGTGCCTTGCGGACAAGTAACGCTTCCGTTACCCAGCCCATAAGGTTGAATATACCTGACAGTCCATACAATGACCCCACTGGTTGGCTCATCTACTACATTCGTTCCAGTAACCGTAAGGGTCCCACCCCCAGGTACATCAGGTGAGCCGGTATTCGGTCGTCCGTCAATATTTCTCGGTCCATCATATTCAACTCGGTCAATGTCCAGAACTGCTGCTGAGTTATTACGTATATCTACCTGTGTCGTAATTGTCTCTCCAGTTAGCACTGCAATCGGCCCTCTCGCGGTGCACGTCGGAGCTGGGAAGAAACAGTTTCCACCACTTCTGGTAAGACCTAAGGGTATTGCAGGCTGCACACCGCCTATATTGAAGCAGAAATCATAGATACAACTACCATCGTCTAGCTCGGCAAGTGGGTTATAGTTCGCAGCAGCTGGGTCACGACACCCTGGTATCGGTGGCCGCGGACACGTATACCCTGCAGATGCTGATGCAGTGAGATTTGTCGAATCGCGCACGGTCACAGACGCTGTTCCAGATTGGTTATAAGGGATATTTAACGTTGTAGTACCATTACCAAAAAATTGACCACCTGCATTACCTGCCACTGAAGAAATGTTATTATTACGGTCAGAAGCAAAAACAGAGATAGTTAATCGAGCAAATGTAAATGAGTTCTGTGGAGCACAAGTTGCTGTTATTGACACGGTGGGTGGATATTGGCAAGAGCCATCGTTCAGGGTCGCCCCCGAATTATAATTGACAGCACTTGGATCAGTACACCCTGCAAGTTGCACTTGTATGGTATGAGTCACACTCCAAGTCCTTACGCAGCCTGCTGTATCTCCAAGACCAAAAATTGCCGGAGGGCTTGCACGGCCATCAATACAGCCATAGGTACCGTTGTTTCTTTGAGCTGTTGAATAAAACTCAAATATCATTGTATAAGGTCCAGAACGTGGAAACCCACCAGGATGTTGATAACGAAACGGTATTGAAACAAAACCATTTCCACCTTTAGATGCTGCGTTCGCTATACCGACTTCTATCGGCCATC
>CAYNWE010000050.1:1736-7431 GCA_964400855.1 uncultured Candidatus Saccharibacteria bacterium | reverse complement strand
GTTGCAGGCTTGGGTTTTGCTTTGACTAATTCAGACTCTGAACAAGAAGAACTATTTGTGACTGCGAAGCCTTTGATTGACGATGGGCCGTGTTCCTCAAGAGAAATTGGATCCATCTTGGCAGATTCAATTAGTCCATTTCTTGCAGACGCATATGGCACTACTGATGAAGAAAAGAGTCAACGAACTCAGAAATTAATAGACCTCGAAACTCGAATCACCAAGCAAGAAAATTACACACAAGATGCAAACTGTTTACATATATTGACCATGATCTACATCGACCGCGAAGATCCGCAATCGGCAGAATTATATTTGTCATTGCTTGAAGAAGGACTTGAACAGTCAAGCCCTGAAAGCTACATTCTAGACGAGAATGTTAATTACAAATCGCTAAAACTTATGCGCTCATCTATCGAAACCTTGATCATTACTCAGCAAGAAACGGTCAAGCCTGAATCAACTGAAGAAGTGCCCGCTGAATCAGAACCAGCCCAATAGCCAAAGACCTAACTGTTGCTTATGCATAAAAAAATAGGCTCACTCGTTAAACAGTATAAATTCTATGTGGGGTTTTTTGTCTACAGTTTGATTTGCTGGGTGTGGCTTTTAGAAGTCGACGTGGCACAGTTGGCATCATCAAGTGCTGCTGGCAAGATGATGCAAGTTGTTGTTCTCGTTTTTATTACTGTGTTAAGCACGCTATTGTACGCGAAGAGTTTGCAGCTTTTACTCATAAGTGTAGCGAAAACAAGAAAGTGGCTCGTGCCATTAAAGTTGGCGATGTGGTGGGCCGCGACCGAGATGTTCGTAGCTTGGGCGGTGAGCATTATTTGGTATGGTGAAGGAGCACGGTTGGATAATGTACTGCCGTTTACGTCGCTCAGCCATTTAGGGATTTGGACACCGCTTGGGTACTTAACACGGTTCGTTGGGGTTTATGGGTTGTCTGGGTTGCTGTTCATGCTGTTCATGCTGGCAATAAAGAAAGAGTTGAGAGGCTCCTTTTTACCTGCGTTGGGAATGATCGTTGTCTTAACGGTTTTTGCTTGGGGTTTGTATAAGAACCCAAGTGGTCCGAACGAGACAGTGGTAGTTGTGTCTGAGCAAAGCGAACAAGATAAGTTACACGATACTGTTCAGACTAAAGCTGGGAGTTTGGTCGTGTTTCCAGAGTACGGGTTTAGTGGAATTGAAAGTGACACAGTAGCAACAAAAATTGAGTCGCAGACGAGTAACGAGAATGTGTATTTTGTCGGTTCTCGATTTATATATGAAGAGGGCAAACTCAAGAACCAGCTTGTGGCGGGGGATAGCAAAAATGGGTTTCTCTACGAAATCGACAAAAAACGACTAATCCCAATGGGTGAATATGTGCCGTACATAGCTGAAGTATTACTACGGCTTACTGGTGCAAAAAATGTCGTTGATAATTTTAAGGCTACTAGGCAGGTTGCTACAAGCGATAAAGCACCCCAACAAATGCTTTTGGAGCTGGGTGTATTTCGTGTAGGGGCAGGGATTTGTTCGAGCATAATTGCACCAGAAGATTATAGAAAACTGACCAAAAATGGCGCGAATATATTGACGAATTCTGCATTTTTGGGGGTTTTTAATGGTTCTCCTATATATGACTGGCATCATCGGTCAATGGCGAAACTTATGGCTACTGCGAACGCGAGGCCGTTTTTGCAGTCGGCAAATAGTGGGAGTTCGTTCGGCTTTGATAGTAATGGTAACGAGTTATTTAACATAGATAGTTCGGGTTTAACGGAGTTTCAGGTGGGTTTGAACAGTAACAAAACTTTGTATAGTGTCGTTGGTGAATATATTGCTGCTGGCGGGGTGGTATGGATAATCGGAAGCATCTTTTATTCCAGAAAAAGGCGCTAGTTATTGAGTCGCGGTCCGGTTATAATAAGCTTATGTTTAAGATACGAATGAAGACTTATCGTATGTATCTGTTTGGATTACTATTCGCTGGTGTCACACTTGGTCTGACTTTTGGTATAGGTAGTACGCCGCAGCGGGCGAGTGCAGGTGGTGCGCCGGCTCCAGCCAGGTGTTCAATCGACGCTTGGCCAAGCCCGTCAAACCCATTATCTTGGGGCTTTCGAATGACTGCTATTGCGCCTGATGCTACACCAGGGTCGCTTCTTCCAGGTCATCCCGGTATATATTCACCTTGGACGCCATACCTCACTTCTCCAGGTCATACTTATTTTAATACCTATACCACTCCAGGAAATAAAACTGTCTTTGGGAGGTTTAGTTATGTTAGACAGGGAACGGGTTTTAGGACTGAGGTGCAGTGTTCGTGGACTATTACAGCAACTGCACCTACGACCCCGGTGTGCCGTGACGTTAACGCCACTAACTTCAACCAACCACTCCCGTGTCGTTATATAAATCCACTTTGTACCGATCCAGCCGCCACTAACTTCAATCGGCCGTTGCCATGTGAGTACATAACAGGCGTATGTACCGATCCAGCCGCCACTAACTTCAATCGGCCGTTGCCATGTGAGTACATAACAGGCGTATGTACCGATCCAGCCGCCACTAACTTCAATCGGCCGTTGCCATGTGAGTACATAACAGGCGGTGTATGTACCGATCCAGCCGCCACTAACTTCAACCAACCACTCCCGTGTCGTTATCCTATACCGGACCCGTTATGTACCGATCCAGCCGCGATTAACTTCGGGGGCACATTGCCGTGCGTGTATAGGGGTTGTACCAACCCTGCTGCGACTAACTACAATCCTAACGCAACAGTTGACGATGGGTCTTGTGACTTCCCGGATGTGTGCGCTAACATTTCTGGCGATCAGTTGACGCTCCCTTTTGGTTTTGAGTTCAATGGGAGTGATTGTATTTTCCCAGACCCTAGTTGTACACCAGCAGCAGCGATTGGGGTGTATGTGAATGAACAATTCCGTTCAAGCGTAAGGGTACGGAACAACTCTTCAGCTGGTATCGGTGGAGTGAACGCAAGCTATAACGGTCAAAATGGAATAGCTGGATCGCCGCTTAACAATGGCTTTGTCGGTGGGTATTCAGAAATAGACATTACTGGAAATGCACATACATCAGCGACCCCAATTGCTGGTACGATATCGTGGACGATTAGTTATAGTATCCCGGCACCGCTTGGTGGGACAAACACAATCACTTGTGCACAAGATTATCGGGTGACATACCGCCCACCGACCTGTAGTGTGATTGGTATTGTAGACCCAACAAACCCAGAAGTGGGTGAACGGTTCCGTGTACGTGTTCGGGTGCAGAATCCGAATGCTGGCGCGATTCAACTGACAAACGCAACATACGAACTGCAAAATACAACCCCAGGAGAGAATTTGAGCGGTTCAGCTGAGAGCGGGCAAGTACCAAGAAACTTTGCCGCAAACGCAACCGTGGAGTTGCAGTCAGCACAAAACATTACGGTAAGTGGTACTTCTCTTGACATCAACGTCGTATGGACGGTGACCGCCGACTCTGGTTCGGTTACTTGTGAGCTACCGGATGATGTAACGGTGCGACAGGATATACGTCTTATCGCACCGACGTGCACTATTAGTCCACGGACTGCTGTGGTTGGCGTGCCGTTTATAGCTACTGTATCGGTGCGAAACCCGAATCGCTTTGCACCACTTCGATTGCTTGATAGCGGCGTTGAATACCGTGTCGATGACGGGCAAGAGGGACAGGCTGAGCCGGTCGGTGGCTGGGCTAGTGGACAGTATATATTGAATGCGAATGGCTTAGTCGCTGTTGAGACGCTCCCACCTGGAGTTACCATAATGACTTCTGGTGATCATTCGGTGAGCTGGTCGATTAATTCTGAAGCTGGGTATGCGACAGGCGCTTGTGATTTGCGTGCAGCAAATGGTGTGACACCGCCACCGCCTGGTACTGATGGACCAGATGACCCACCGGTTGCCTTCACGCTGTCTACTCAACCGTACGCACGGTTCTATGGCAATGATGTGTTTGCAGGCGGTGCGTATGGTGAGACGTGCACCGTTGGCAGCGATAACGATGCGCGAGGAAATGGATTCTTTAGCGGGGGTTCTACACAAGCTGCGTACCGAGGGACTGCTGCTGAACTCGCGGTGTTTGCAATCGGTGAGATAAACGGTGTATTACCAGGATCACAGGATGTTGCTCGCCCAAGTTTGTCGAGCCTTAGTTTTTCTAACCAAAGTTTAGTCGGGAGTGGAACGCTCGCATTCGGCGGGCAGTTTGCAAATGCACTATGTGCAGATGATTATTGGGCAGAGCGACCAGGCGACACAAGCTTGCCGCCAACAACTGTTGATTCAACAACAGGTATGCCAGTGATCAACATAACGACACTTGCAAGCGGTGTGTATTACTTCGATAGGTCGGTTCATTTAACGACTAATCAAGCAGCTGCACCAAATACTGATGTGCAGATCCCTGCTGGCCGTAAGGTGACATTGTATGTTGATGGCGATGTGTGGATAGGTGATACAAGCTATAACGGTGCACGTGCTCGTCAAATAGCCTATGCCCCTGGCCCTTGGGCTAACATGAGCGACATACCGCTTGTTCGGGTTATCAGCCGGGGGTCGATGTACGTTGATAATAACGTCAGTCAGCTAGATGGACTTTACGTGGCAATGCCAAACCCATCTGACGGTTCTAGTGGTGAGATCCACACATGCGCGCTTGCTGACGGTGGGTTTGATTTACGAAACCCAGTGCTTGACCAGGTAAGAATTGGCCAGAATTGCGCCAGGCAGTTGCTCGTGAACGGCGGTTTTATCGCGAAGAAGGTACATCTACTCCGTACAGCTGGTAATATCGGTAACGCCGCAGCTGCACCGGAACCGTATACGTCAGACCAGATTGCAGAAGTATTTCGATTTTCACCTGAGCTATATCTTGCTTTAATAGCACAGGGGAGGGGTGCTGCTAATGCCGAGTTTGATGCGATTCGTTCACTGCCGCCAGCACTGTAGTTCGGATTTTAGTGACATATATCACACTTGATTGATTATTTGTCAATACATGTTGTATTATGCAAGTGAAATGAGGCCAACAGACAGTAGTAATCATAACGAAATGGAACGTGATCCATCTCGTTTGGAGAGAGCGACGTCTTTCTCTATAAAGCATAAATTTATGCTTGCAATTGGTGTCGCGGGGATGTTGGTGTCAGGAAACGGGGTTGAGGCTCAAGAAACTGACGAGCTGAGCGCAACATCTATTGAGAGTGAATCGCTTGTCTCGCTACCGAAGCTTCCTGCTGGTCAAACCATCTGCGTCGATACCAACGCCCAAAAAGGTGACCTTGTCGAAGTAACCGCCACCGTCACTGAACCGGTTGGACCAGGATTTGCGAATATTTCGTCACGCGAAGCATCAGCAAATGGAGGATGGCGCAACACGTCGGGTCTTAATTTTCTCGGGGGACAGACAATTGCAAACAGTCTCGGGGTGATTGCAGGCGAAAGCGGAGAAATCTGTGCAACATCACTGACCGACACGCATCTCATCCTCGACGTAGCAGGTGCGACTCGTGCATCAGTAGTCACGTTTGAAAACACAGACGGTTCACCTTCACGCTCTTTGGATACACGGATAGCTGCTGATCAAACAAGAGGTCAAAAGCTTCCTGCTGGTCAAACCATCTGCGTCGATACCAACGCCCAAAAAGGTGACC